>JBMOFG010000008.1:0-15198 GCA_049314415.1 Polymorphobacter sp. | reverse complement strand
TGATGTGCTGCGGCGCGCTCGGCACTGCGGTCGTCTGGGATGGTGTCTGAATCAGCCATTCCTGCTCCTGTCATTGCGGCTGGCACCAATTGGCGCGATCTTTGCATGACAGAACTCTGCTAACGCGAACGGCGCGACTTGCAAAGAGCAAGACGCGCCGCCGCTGTCGTTGGTGGTTTTGTGGCAGGCGATTTAGAACTTGAACGACACTTCAAGCCCATAGGTGCGGGGCGGGCGGGCACCCGAGAAGGTGAACAACCCGGCGACGGGCAGTGTTGCCCCGATATCCTTGAAGTTGGTCAGATTGCGCCCGAACAGCAGCACTCTGATTTCCTTGTTCGCCGCAATATCAAAGGTGTAGGACACCTGTGCCGCAAGGTCTTCACGGTTAAGGGTCTGGCACCGGTCATCATTGCGAATGGCGCCGATCTGGACGGGGCGGTTCGGGATCAGGCACGTCTGATATTTGCTGAAGTAGCGCAGTACCGTGCTGATATCGAGCGTGCCGCTGCCCAATTTGGTGTTGTAGTCGACACCAAGCGACGCCATGTATTTTGGCGCCCGGCGCAGATCGAGGGTCGAGACGTCATCGGGCCGAAGATCGCCGTTAACATCGTTGAAGAAGGCATTGAAACTTGCATCGGTGAACGTGAAGCTGCCGCTCAATGTCAGCGCAGGAATGGGCTGGGCAATAATCTCTGCTTCAAACCCCTTGATCGTCGCCGAAGATGCGTTCTTGACGACGGTTTCTTGGGGGCTGGAAGATCCCGGCGGCGAAGCCTGAACGATTTCTTCCTGCTTGTTGTTGTACTTGGATACATATGCGGCGATGTTGGTGCGCAGCGTCTTGTCGAACCAATCCGCCTTCAGGCCTATTTCAAAAGCGTCCACGGTTTCGGGTTCATAGGGTCCAATTGTGGTCGGGCCCGAAGCGCGGCCGTTGAAGCCGCCCGAGCGGAAGCCGCGATTATAGGAGGCATAGACGCGTTGGCCGTCGGCGACCTCATAATCGACGCTGCCCCGCCAGGTCAGTTCGCCAAAGCCTTGTTGGCCCGAACAATTATTTGCTGAGCCATAGGCCGGTACCTGAACGCCCGGTGCCAGAGTCAGCAGTCCGGTAACCTGAACGCAGCTCTTGCCGTCAAACGCCGGCTGTGTGATCCGGACCAACGCGCCGATACGACCGAAATTGTTGAAAATTTCCTTATCGTCATGCGTGTAGCGAATCCCCGCACCGATGCTCAACCGGTCGTTGGCCTGCCAACGCATATCGGCGAAACCGGCATAGGATTTGGTAGTGTGATCGACATATTGGCGCAATAAGGCAGGTGCGCCGCCGGCGAGTACGGCACCGAGCGTTGTGGTCTGGTCAAGCTTGTAATTGCTGTTGAAATAGAAGCCGCCGACCAGCAGGTTGAAATTGTCGGTCAGGTTGCCGACGAGCCGCAATTCCTGGCTGAACTGATTATATTTCTGGTTACGCAGGGTTTCGAAAAAGGCCGCTGAGGTTGCATCGAAATCCTGGGTCACCGATTCGTCATTGGCCCGGTAGCCGGTCACCGACGTCAGCGTGAATTTCTCGCCAAGGTCGATATCGATGTTCGCGGTCACGGCATCGGTATCGTTGGTAACCGGCGTGTCGATCTGGGAAAATGTCGTATAGAGGCCGCGGCCGGGCAGGCCGGTGCGGTTGCACTGCGCTGCCGGCGCAAAGCCGGGCACCCCAGGCGCGGCGCAAACCACATCCTTGCCGGTAACGGATTGCGATCCGACAATTGTTTCGCCGCGTTCGCGCATATGTTCATAGGTGATCTGCGCCTTGACGCCATCTGCAGGCGTGATCAGTGCGGTAATGCCGCCTGTCAGGACTTCATACTGGCCTTCGCGCCTGTTCTTGGTCTGGTTGAAATAGAAGCCATCGGTATTGTCGTAAAAACCAAAAGCTTTGATTGCAATAATTCCCCCCAGTGTGCCGCTATTGACCACCAGCCGGCCGCGCTTGGTATCAAAATTGCTGTAGGCGAACTGGCCCTTCACGCCGAAATCTTCGGTTGGGCGGGTGCGCTGGACGCTGATCACGCCGCCAATGGTGTTCCGGCCGAACAGCGTACCCTGTGGCCCACGCAGCACTTCGAGGCGTTCCATGTCGAAGCTGTCGAGCAATTGCCCGGTATTGGTGCCGATAAATACGCCATCGACGACAACCCCGACGGCCGGATCAAAGCTTTTTTCGATATCCTCGAAGGAGATGCCGCGAATCGAGATTGCAGCCGCGCTGGGACCCGCAGCGACATTGTCGACAACCAGGCTGGGAACACGACCGCTGAAGTCGCGGATGTCTTCGACGGTCGCCGCATCGAGAGCGCGTTGGTCGAGTGCGGTAACTGCAACCGGGATGCTTTGAACCGAGTCCTGCCGGCGCTGGGCCGTGACGACAATCTCGCGCAATGCGCTGTCATCTTCGGCAGCAGCCACCGCGGTGGCCTGTGCGAGCACCGGCTGTGCAAGCAGAGCAACGGCAAAAGTGGCGCCGTTCAGCAAGAGCGTGCGAAATGTCATGACAATCCTCCCATTCCGGCCCCCGGGACAACGGGTAGCTCGGGTCAAAGCTGCGCCGGCTTCCCCGGTCTGTGGACAATTAGCCGCGTCTCGAGGCGACACGGGTAGCCGCCAAAACTGACAGTCGCGGCGATCGCGGCGCGAAACGATTATGTGTGTTGCGCCGCTGCAACAGTTTGCAATCAGGGGTTACCGATGGCCGTTGTTACTCAGCCGACATTCTGTCGTTTCTGCCACGCCAATTGTGCCATGCTCGTTGATGTCGAGGGTGATCGCGTGACGGCGGTGCGCGGTGATTCGGATGACGCGCTCTACAAGGGCTATACGTGCATCAAAGGCCGCCAGCTCGCCGATGCGCACAATCATGAAACCCGGTTGCGCCACCACATGAAGCGCGGGGATGGCGGCTTGGCGCCGGTTGCCCCCGGCGCAGCGTTCGATGATATCGCCGCGCGGCTGCAGGCTATCGTCGCGCAACACGGACCACACAGCGTGGCGGTCTACAGCGGCACCTATGCCTTTCAGAACAGCGCCGCAATGTTCACCGCGCACGCCTTTGCCAAGGGGATCGGCAGCCGCAACTATTTCACCAGCGTCACGCTCGACCAGCCGGCCAAGGTCTATACCACGCTGCGTATGGGTCATTGGGGCGGCGGGCCCAACCCGTTCAGTGGGGCCGACGCGTTGCTGGTCGTCGGCAACAATGCCATCGTTTCGCATTATGGCCCGGTCGGCGGTGTGTCGCCCTTTTCGCCGTCGCGGTCGCTTCAGGATGCAAAGGCGCGGGGCATGAAGCTCGTCGTCATCGATCCCCGCGCCACCGAAGTCGCCCGCCATGCCGATGTGCACCTCGCGGTAAAGCCCGGCGAGGATGTGACGCTGCTTGCTGCAATCATCAACATCATCCTGTCGGAAGGCCGCTTCGATCAGGCCTTTTGCCAGCAACATGTTGATGGATTGGACGAACTGCGGGCCGCGGTCGCCGGTATAACCCCCGAAATCGCCGCGGCGCGCGCCGGGGTTCCGGCCGATGGCATCATCAGCGCCGCGCGGATCTTTGCCGATGCCAAATGCGGCATCGCCTCATCGGGCACAGGCCCCGAAATGTCGGGCGACGGCACCCTGATCGAATATCTGCTCGCCAGCCTAAACATCATTTGCGGACGTTTCGTGCGCGATGGTGAACCGGCATCGCCACCGCGTGTCTTTACCGCGCAGACGCCGCGTCATGCCGGCGTCAATGCGCCGATGAAGCTGTGGGGCGAAGGTTTTCCCGCTTCGCGCTTTCGCGGGCTCACGCAACTCGGCGAGGAAATGCCGTGCAACGTGCTGGCCGACGAAATCCTCACGCCGGGCGATGGCCAGATCAAGGCGCTGATCGTCGTCGGCGGCAACCCGGTCGTCGCCTTTCCCAATCAGGACAAGATGGTCGCGGCCATGCAGGCGCTCGACCTGCTCATCTGCATCGACATCCGCGAATCCGAAACTGCCCGCCATGCCGATTATGTGCTGGCGCCGGCGATGTGCCTCGAACGCGACGACATTACCAACCTGTCGGAATGGTGGCACGAAACCCCCTATGCCCGCTACACGCGGGCGCTGGTGTCACCGCCCGGCGATGCCATCGACGAATGGGAAATGTTCTGGGAAATCGCCCGACGCATGAACGTGCCGCTGCGCTTTGCCGGTGGCGAAGCCGCGCTCGACGTGCGGCCTACCAAGACACAAATCCTCGATCTCATCACCCATGGCTGCCTGGTCCCGCCATCCCAGGTGCGCGCCGATACGCCCGATGGCCGCGCCATCGTCTATGCCGACAAGGCGCCGATGGTGACGCCGCCGCCGGCAGACGCCACCGAAGCGCGCTTTACGCTGACACCCGATGCGGTGATTGCCGATCTGACCGCACGGCTCGCTGTCGCGCCCGATGCCGGACTGGATTTCCGGCTGTCGTCGCGGCGGACGAAGCATGTTTTCAATTCATCGGGCCATCAATATGCCGCGCTGCAAAAGAAGGGCACGACCAATTACGCCCATATGAACCCCGACGACATGGCGCGGCTCGGCATCGGCGATGAAACGACGATCCGCATCACCGGCACCGCCGGGCAGGTTTATGGCGTTGCCAAGGCGTCGCCCGATGTGCGGCGCGGTGTTATCTCGATGGCGCACGCCTTTGGCGATTTCGATACCGGCCTTGCCGGGGTGCGCGCCCATGGCAACAGCACCAACCGGCTTGTCGATGAAACCAGCGGTTATGATCCGATTACCGGCCAGTCGCGGCAGAGTGCGATTCCGGTGCGGGTGGAAGCGATCGCTGACGTAGCGGCGGCAGAGTAAGGGGCCTCCGGCGGCTGGGGCCTTGGCCCCAGACCCCTATTGCTTTGTCGGGCTTCAGCGTCGAAACGCGGGCGTATGACTTCGATGATGCTCCTGCTGTTTGCCGCCGGCCTGTGGGCGGGTGCGCAGAACGCGCTTGCCGGCGGCGGTTCGTTCATCACCCTGCCGGCGCTCATCGCTGCCGGGCTCGACCCGAAACTGGCCAACATCACCTCGACCATGGCGCTGTTTCCCGGCCAGATAACTACCGGCTGGGCCGGGCGCTCGCTGGTATCGGGCGCCGAGCGCCTGTCGTTCCGGTCGCTGGCGTTGATCGCCTTTTGTGGCGGTATCGGCGGCGCCTTCCTGCTGATCGCCACGCCGAGCAAGGTGTTCGCCGCCATGGTGCCGTGGCTGGTGCTGGCGGCAACGGCGCTGTTCGCCTGGAGCAGCTTCGGCCCGAAACCGAAGGAGGCCAGCGCGCCGCCGCCGGGGTGGGTGACGGTGCTGACGCAAGGCACGATCGCGCTCTACAGCGGCTTTTTCGGCGGTGGTGCCGGTATCATGACACTGGCCTCGCTCACCCTCGCCCGCCTGCCGGTACGCAACGCCGGTGGTACCAAGAATGTGCTGGTGGCGCTTTCGAATCTGTCGGCAGCGGTGGTCTTTGCCCTGTCGGGCGCGGTGGCCTGGCAACAGGCGCTGCTCATCGGCAGCGGCGCAATGATCGGCGGCTATCTCGGTGCCCGCGCGCTAAAGGTGCTGCCCGAGAAACTGCTCAAGATCGCGATCGTCGTCATTGGCGTGGCGCTGACGGCCGGGTTGTTCGTGCGGGCTTGAAGCCGTGTTGGACGGTCGTTTCGCGGTGCCGTATCGATGAAGGGGCGCCCGGCTGTGCGCAAGTGCAGCAGAAATGTGCTGACAATGACCATCAAACGCCGTTCAGCGCCGCTGGCCGTTCTCGTCGATAAGGACTTCGCGGCGCCCGACATGATCGGCTCGGGAGACGAAACCATCGGCTTCCATGCGCTCGATGATCTTGGCGGCATTGTTGTAGCCGACGTTCAGCGTGCGCTGGAGATAGCTGGTCGAGGCCTTTTGCGCCCGCGCGATGATGTCGATGGCCTGGGCATAGGTATCGGCCTTGTCCTCGCCCGCGGCACCGCGGCCACCGGCGCCGCCATCCTCGCTTGCCCATTGCCCGTCGCTATCCAGCGGTTCCTCGGTGACGGCGTTGACATAGGCAGGCATGCCTTGGCGGCGCCAATGATCGGCAACCGCTTCGACTTCTTCGTCCGACACGAACGGTCCGTGCACGCGCACCACCTGTTTGCCGCCCGACATCCACAGCATGTCGCCCTTGCCGAGCAATTGCTCGGCACCCTGTTCGCCAAGAATGGTGCGGCTGTCGATCTTGCTGGTCACCTGGAAACTGATGCGGGTCGGCAGATTGGCCTTGATGACCCCGGTGATGACATCGACCGATGGGCGCTGTGTCGCCATGATCAGGTGGATACCGGCGGCGCGCGCCTTTTGCGCCAGCCGCTGGATGAGGAATTCGACCTCTTTGCCCGCCGTCATCATCAGGTCGGCGAGTTCGTCGACGACGACGACGATCAGCGGCATGGTTTCGAATTCGAGGATTTCCTCCTCGATGATCGGCAATTCGGTTTCGGGGTCCCAGCCGGTCTGCACACGGCGTACGAATGGCTTACCAGTCGCCTTTGATTCGAGTATTTTCTGATTGAAATTGGCGAGACTGCGCACATTGATCGCCGACATCTGGCGATAACGGTCCTCCATCTGTTCAACCGCCCATTTCAGTGCGCGGATCGCCTTGGGCGGATCTGTGACCACCGGGGCGAGCAGGTGCGGAATCCCGTCATAGATGCTCAGTTCCAGCATCTTGGGATCGATCATGATCAGCCGGCACTGGGCGGGAGTCAGTCGGTAGAGCAGCGACAGGATCATGGCATTGAGGCCGACCGATTTGCCCGATCCAGTTGTGCCCGCGATCAGCAGATGCGGCATTGGCACCAGATCGGCGATGACCGGTTCGCCGGCAATGTCCTTGCCGAGCACCAGCGGCAGCACGGCGCTGCGGCTTTCAAAGGCCTCGCTGCCGAGCAGTTCCGACAGGCTTACCATCTCGCGTGTCAGATTGGGCAATTCAATGCCGATGACGTTCTTGCCAGGTACCACCGCGACGCGTGCCGACAGTGCCGACATCGAGCGTGCGATATCGTCGGCCAGCCCAATGACCCGCGATGCCTTGATCCCCGGCGCCGGTTCAAGCTCGTACATCGTCACCACCGGGCCGGGGCGGACTTCGCCGATCCGGCCGCGTACGCCGAAATCCTCGAGCACACCCTCGAGCAACCGGGCATTCTGTTCAAGGCTGGCCGCATCGATGCGCCGGGTCGGCAGTGCAGGTGGCGGCTTCAGCAACGACAGGCTTGGCAGGATCGCACTGTCACCCAGGTCGAGCGCCGACTGGCGTTCCTTTTGCACGCGCTTGCCGGGTGCCGTGCCGGTCTGGGGTTCGACGACGAGGGTGCGCGGCGCGGTCGGTTCATCGGCGATCACGATTGTGTCGTCACTGCGGGCTTCGGCGCGCGGGCGGCGCTCGGTGCGTGGCGTCACGCCAATTTGGGCTTCAGCTTCGCGCTTTGCCGAAAACAGCTCGCTAACCCGGCTGACATCATCCCAGTTCACGCCAGCGCCCCAGACGACCAACGCCAATCCTGTCGGCACCAGCAACACCGCTGCCAGCCAACCGACTAACACGCCTTCGAGTAGTGGCGTTTCGCCCAAGGCCAATGCCGCCTTTTCGGCGAGCAGTCCCACAAGGCCGCCGGCACCCGCCGGGGCCGAGCCACCGCCCAGTCCGATCGCACCCAGCGCTGCGGCCAGTGCTATAACGCCGCCGCCAGCTGCCAACACGGCGCGCTGCCGCGCAAAGTCCTGTTGCTGCATCACCCGCACCCCGGCCATCGCGATGACTGGCGCGAACAGCAACGCCGACCAACCGAACAGTTGCAGCAACATGTCGGCAAGATAACTGCCGATGATCCCCAAGGCGTTGCTCGCGGTCCGGCCGGTGACGGTGTTGAACGATGGATCAAGCGGCGAGTAGGTGAGCAGCAAGGCGATAAGAAGTCCGGCGAGCGATATCAGCAGCATTGCCAGCATCAACGTGGCAGCCCGCCGCAAAGCAGCCTTGGCTGCCAGCCACAGCATCGCCAATCGCCCTTGCGGCGGCGGCGCGCGCGCCGGGGTGCGGGAAGGATTGGCTGCGCGCGATGCCATCGACTGTCCTTGTTCGCCCCTTCTATCGGCTGTCGCAAGACAGATATTGTTCACGCTTTGAACCGGTTCTGCCAAGATGACGCACGAGGAGTCCCGGGTCAAGTATTGCCGCTGCCCGCCCCGGACCTTTTGCCTCGCTTGGGTTGGCTGCAAAAAGCCGCTAGGCTGACGTCATGGACGCAGATGTCATCATTATCGGCGGCGGGCTGATCGGTTCGACGCTCGCGTTGGCGCTGGCACGGCACGATGTGTCGAGCATCGTCATTGATACCCAGGACCTTGATTCGACCGTGCTGCCCGCCTTTGATGGCCGTGCCAGTGCCATTGCAAGCGCATCGGCGCGGATGTTGCGGGCATTGGACATTGGCGCGGTGCTGGAAAGCGACGGCTGCCCGATCCGCGCGATCCGCGTCACCGATGGTACCGCGCCGCAGTTTCTGCATTTCGAAGCGCCCGAAGGTGATGATGCGCTCGGCATCATGCTCGAAAACCGATTGTTGCGGATTGCGCTGTTGCGCGCAGTCCGGGCGGCGCCGCAGGTGCGCTTGATCGCGCCGGCAACGATCGCCTCGCTGGTCCGCGATGCCCATCGTGCCACCTTGACGCTTGCTGACGGCCAAGTCTTTACGGCGCCACTGGCAATTGCCGCGGATGGCCGCCGCTCGGCGACGCGCGAAGCCGCCGGGATCAGGCTTACTGGCTGGGCCTATCCGAACGCCGCCCTGGTCACGATGGTGGCGCACAGCGTGCCGCATGGCGGGGTGGCGTGCGAACTCTTCTATCCTTCCGGCCCGCTGGCGCTGCTGCCGATGACCGACAGTGCCGATGGCCGGCCGCGTTCGGCGATCGTCTGGACGGTCGATGAAGTCGCTGCCGCCGGCGCGCGCAAGCTGGGGCCCAAGGCACTTGCTGCCGAAATCGCCGCGCGTATCGATGGCACGCTGGGCGATGTCGAGATCATCGCCCCCCAGGCGGTATGGCCGCTCGGCTATCATCATGCCGCCAGCTATCATGCCGAACGCTGGCTGCTCGTCGGCGATGCGGCGCATGGCATCCACCCGATCGCCGGCCAGGGCCTGAACCTGGGCCTGCGCGATGTCGCTGCCTGTGCCGAAGTGCTCATCGATGCCCTGCGCACCGGTCAGGATATCGGCGCTCCCGATGTGCTCAAGCGCCATTCGCAATGGCGGCGGTTCGACAATTCGATGGTCGGCGCGGTTACCGATGGCCTCAATCGCCTGTTCGCCGTCCCGGGCCGCGTGCCCGCTGCGGTGCGCCGTTTCGGCCTCGCCGGGGTGCAGCGCCTGCCGCCGCTCAAGGCGCGCTTCATGGCCGAAGCCCGCGGCGAAACCGGCAAGCTGCCGGCGTTGCTGCGCGGCGAGCTGGTCTGAAACGAAAAACAGCGACCGGTTGCCCGGCCGCTGTTTTTCGTCGCAGGATCGCTCAAAGATCAGCCGATCGCGAGGCGCTCGTAACGGCGGAGATGGTGATCGACCGAGCCGAACTGGCCTTCGATCATCGTCGAGCGCTTGAAATAATGGCCGACGGCGAGCTCGTTCGAAATACCGATGCCGCCATGAATCTGCACAGCATTCTGGCCGACAAACTTGCAGGCCTTGCCCACCTTGGACTTGGCCGCTGACACCGCCGTGGCACGTTCGGGCGTGTCCAGCTTCAAGGTCGCCATCAGCGTGATAGACACGGCCTGTTCGACTTCCATGAACATGTCGACCATGCGGTGCTGCAGTGACTGAAACTCGCTGATCGGCTTGCCGAACTGCTTGCGCTGCTTGGCATAATCCAGCGTCGTGGCGTGGAGTACGCGGGTAAGGCCACAGGCTTCGGCACAGACGGCGGCCGTGGCTTCATCGACGATCCGTTCGATGAGCGGCAAGGCTGCGCCGGCATCGCCGACGAGCATGTCGGCGCCTAGTGCGACATTTTCGAAATAGATTTCCGATGCTGCTGCGCCATCGACGGTCGGGTAGTCGCGGCGGGTGATGCCCGGCAGGGTGGCAGGGATGAGGAACAGCGATACGCCGCCCTGATCGCGCTGGCTGCCGCCGCTGCGCGCGGTGACAAGCAAATGGGTGGCATAGGGCGCTGCATAAACGACCGACTTGTGGCCCGACAGAATGAAGCCGGCGCCATCGGCCCGGGCGGTGGTGCGCAGATCGGCAAGGTCATAACGGCCTTGCGGTTCTGCATAGGCAAAAGCGACGATCGCCTTGCCGGCGATGATCTGCGGGATGACCGCATCAGCGAGCGCGCCGCCGGTGGCCTTGAGCGCGCCGCCGGCGATGACGACGGTGGGCAGATAGGGTTCGATCACCAGCGCCCGGCCGATTTCTTCCATAACGATCATATTTTCGACGGCACCGCCGCCCAGGCCGCCATGGGCTTCGCTGAACGGCGCGCCGAGAATGCCGAGTTCCTCGGCCATCGTCTGCCACACGGCGGGGTTCCAGCCCTTGCCGCCATGCACGGTCTTCATGCGGTTATCGAAGCTGTAGGTATCAGCAAAATAGCGCGACACCATCTCGCGCAGCATGGTCTGTTCGT
The DNA here is from genome assembly GCA_049314415.1 of Polymorphobacter sp. Taxonomy (GTDB): domain Bacteria; phylum Pseudomonadota; class Alphaproteobacteria; order Sphingomonadales; family Sphingomonadaceae; genus Sandarakinorhabdus. The sequence goes on along the minus strand of JBMOFG010000008.1, from coordinate 4,449 downwards.
CGGTGGTGTTGAAATCCATTTTTGCTCTCCCTGGCGCTCCTGTTGGGCGCCGCGATGAAAAGGCACAATGCCGGCGGGGGGCGTCGCACCCCGCGCCGGCAGCGTGTCGCCGTTTCGGTGCTTAAAGCCCCAGCACCATCTTGGCGATGATGTTGCGCTGGATCTCGTTCGATCCGCCATAGATGCTGGTCTTGCGCATGTTGAAATAGGTCGGCGCGGTGCGGTGCGTGTAATCCGGGCCGATCGGGTGCTCGTTGTCGCCTTCGCCGAAGCCGCGGAAATAGGGCGCTCCATAATGGCCGGCCGCTTCGAGCGCGAGTTCGGTGATGCGCTGCTGGATTTCGGTGCCCTTGATCTTCAGCAGCGACGATTCGGGACCGGGGCCCTTGCCGCTGCTTTCGCCGGCGAGCGTGCGCAGTTCGGTGAATTCGAGCGCGAACAGATCGACTTCCAATTCGGCGACCTTGCGCTTGAAGAACGGGTTGTCGAGCAGCGGCTGGCCTTCGTCGAGCTCGGCCTTGGCGATGGTCTTGATCCGCTCAACACCGCGCTTTGACGCCGCGACGCCGGCGATGCCGGTGCGTTCATGGGCGAGCAGGAACTTGGCGCAGGTCCAGCCCTTGTTCTCGTCAAAGATGCGGTTGTCCACCGGCACGATGACATCTTCGAGCCAGACTTCATTGACTTCATGTTCGCCGCCCAGCGTGATGATCGGGCGGACGGTGATGCCTGGCGTCTTCATGTCGATGAGCAGGAAAGAAATGCCTTCCTGCGGCTTCGACGTCGGGTCGGTGCGGACGAGGAAGAAGCCCCAATCGGCGTGCTGCGCCATCGTCGTCCAGGTCTTCTGGCCATTGACGCGATAATATTCCTTGCCGTCATCGCCGGTGAAGCGTTCGGCCTTGGTGCGCAGATTGGCGAGATCCGACCCGGCGCCGGGCTCCGAATAGCCCTGGCACCACCACACGTCACCCGACAGGATGCTGGGCAGGTGCTGCGCTTTTTGCTCGGGCGTGCCGAAGGTGTAGATGACCGGCCCGACCATGCTGAGGCCGAAGGGCATCAGGCGAATGGCATCGGCGCGGGCGGTTTCTTCGGACCAGATATAACGCTGCACGCTGTTCCAGCCGGTACCGCCATATTGCACGGGCCAACCCGGGGCGATCCAGCCCTTGGTAGCGAGCACCCGGTGCCACGACAGGAAGTCTTCCTTGGAAAGTTCTTCACCTTCCTCGATCTTGCCGTTGAGATGGGCAGGATAATGGTCCTTGATGAAGGCGCGAACTTCATCACGAAAGGCGATATCTTCGGCGGAAAAATTCAGATCCACGGTGGAACTCTCCAAAAGCGCTGCAGCAATGGCGGTAGCAGTTGACGTTTACGTTAACCGCGATTCGGTGCGGGGGCAAGCGGGTTGGGCGGCCAGCGCGACCGAGTGCCGCGCTCGCATCCTGACCCTAGCTGACGACTCCAAGCACATCAAAGCGGCCGTCCTGCCATTCGCCGCTCGCCAGCACGGCGTCGAGATGATCGACTGCGTCGAAGACTTCGGCAAAACGGGTGTAAAGCGCCGGAAAACCGAAGCGCAGCCGGTCGGGCGGACGGAAGTCGCCAATGACACCGCGGGCGATCAGCGCCGCCATGACGCGGCGGCCTTCGGGGTGGCGCAGGATGACCTGGGCGCCGTGGCGTTCGCCGGGTGGTTCGACGGTTACTGCCGGGCAGCGGGCCGTGACGAGTTCGGCAAACAGCATCACCAGCGAGCGCGATTTCGCCTCCGCCCTGGTCATTCCGATGCCGTCGAAGGTCGCGATCCCCTCCCCCAGTGCCGCCAGCGCCAGAATTGACGGCGTGCCGGCGAGCAGTCGTCGCACCCCGTCCGCCGGGGTCCAATGGTCGGAAAAACCAAAGGGTGCCGCATGGCCCATCCAGCCGCGCAGCGGCGGCCACAATGCCGAATGATGGCGCTCGGCGACATAGGCGAAAGCCGGTGCCCCGGGACCACCATTAAGATATTTATAGCCGCAACCGACCGCGAAATCGGCGCCATCAGCGTCGAGCGCCAGCGCCAGCGCCCCGGCGGAATGGCTGAGGTCCCACAGGCTCAGCGCGCCCGCCGCCGTCGCCTGGGCCGACAGCGCCGCCATGTCGTGCACCGCGCCGGTGGCGAAATGGACATGGGCAAGAACCGCCACCGCGACATCGGCGCCGAGCGCCGCGGGCACGCCGCCGCGCGGCACGGTGCGTAACGCCGCCCCGGTGGCCGCCGCCAGCCCTTCGAGGACATGGCGATCGGTCGGGAAATCATCGGCTTCGCACAGCAGCACCCGCCGCCCCGGATCGGCCGCCTGTTGCAGCGCCAGCGCGCCGCCGGCGAGCTTGAAGAGATTGACGCTCACCGAATCGCAGGCGACGACGCTTTCGGGTGCCGCCCCGAGCAGCGGTGCGATACCCGCCCCAAGCGCCATGGGCAGGTCGATCCAGCCGGAGTCGTTCCAACTGCGGATCAACCCTTCGCCCCATTCGCCGGTAATGATCGCGGCGAGGCGGCCCGGTGTCGCGGCGGGTAGCGGCCCCAGCGAATTGCCATCGAGGTAGATGATACCTGGCGGCAACGTGAAGCGTGCCCGGGCAAAGGCCAGCGGATCGGCGGCGTCGAGCGCCGCCAGCGCGGCACGGGTTGGCAGAGTCACGACTTTGCGGTGCGCGCGATAAGCCAGGCGGCGACCGCCAGCAACAAGATGGCGCTGGCTTCGAAGACGATATTCTCGGGCGCCATCGCCTTGCCCTGCAGCACGATCAACCGGGCGAGCGCGGTGATGGCGATGAAGATCGGATAGACGAACGCCGAATCGCGGCCGCCATAAAAGACCGCGATCATGCCGATGACTTCGGTGTAGAGAAACATCAGCAGAATATCGGCAAGGTTGATCGATTGCGCGACGATGACCCGATTGATCTCGATGACTGCCGCGCCGAGCGTCAGCAGCGCGATGACGACGAGCAGGACGCGCTCAATCCCGCGAAAACCGGTCAGCACCCGGGCCTGGCGCGGATCATCGGGGTGGGGTGTTTTCGACATGGCGGCAGCATATCATGCCGTGCGCACACGACCAGTACGACGATTTCACTTTGTTCGCTTGCCAGTAAAGGCCGCGCGCTATACATTAAATCAGCTCAGCCGCTCCGAAAAGGGGCGGCTGTTTCCGTTTTCAAGTCATAAATTCGCAGCAAAAGGTAGTCCGTCATGGCCGCTCCCACCCATCCGCTGATGCAGCACGCTACCGCCGCCTGGCTTGTCGATAATTCGGCGCTCACCTTCGAACAGATCGCGACTTTCTGCGGCCTGCACATCCTCGAAGTTCAGGCGATCGCCGATGATACCGCTGCAACCAAGCTCGCCGGGCGCGATCCGATCCGCAACGGCGAACTGACCCAGGAAGAGCTTGATCGCGGCCAGGCCGATCCCGATTATGTGCTCAAGCTGTCGCGCCAACCCGAACAGTCGCGCCGCACCACCGGCCCGCGCTACACCCCGGTGTCAAAGCGCCAGGACAAGCCCGACGGCATTCTGTGGATCATCAAGAATCATGCCGAAATCAGCGATAATCAGATCTCCAAGCTGATCGGCACGACCAAGACCACCATCGCTGCGATCCGCGACAAGAGCCATTGGAACTATGCCAATCTCCAGCCGCGCGATCCGGTAACGCTGGGCCTCACCAGCCAGCGCGAGATGGATGCGTTGGTTGCCGCGGCGGCCAAGAAGGCCGGCATCGATACCAGCGTCGATCTCGGCAAGCTGGGCGAGGAACGCGCCGCGCTGATCGAACAGCTGCAGGCCGAACGCAGCGCTGCCGCTTATATCGCCGAACATGGCGAGCCGGTGCAGCATGGCGGGACGGCGCTCGAACGGGGTGAGGCGCTGTTCCGGCGGTGACAAAGGCCTCCGGCGGCCGGGGCCCGAGGCCCCGGACCCCCATTGGCAACCAAAACAACGGGGGTCCGGGGCCTCAGGCCCCGGTTCTTCCCGCTTCCCTTTCCGCCTGGTTCACCACCCGCGGCTGGACCCCCCGCCGCCACCAGCTCGAAATGGTCGCCGCCGCCCGCGCCGGCCGCCACGCACTGCTGGTAGCGCCGACCGGCGCCGGCAAGACGCTGGCGGGGTTCCTGGCGACGCTCGCCGATCTCGCCGAAAACCCGCGAGACGGGCTCCACACCATCTATGTCAGCCCGCTCAAGGCGCTCGCTGCTGATGTGGGGCGAAATTTGCTGACCCCGGTCACCGACATCGGCCTCGATATCCGCATCGAAACGCGCACCGGCGATACCGCGTCCGCCACCAAGAAGCGCCAGCGCGAACGCCCGCCGCAGATATTGCTGACGACGCCCGAATCACTGGCGCTGCTGATTTCCTACCCCGACGCCGCTGCGATGCTGGCCGGCGTG
>JBMOFG010000007.1:0-15580 GCA_049314415.1 Polymorphobacter sp. | reverse complement strand
TGATCGGCCAGTCGCGCAGCAGGTAAAAGGCGACGATCGGTGACACGACGAGAAAGGTGATGACATTCACAAAGGCAAGGCTGCCAACGATGATCGTACCGACCGAATCGCTCAACCACCCCACCGCCCGATTGCCGATATTGGCGATGATGTCGCCGCCGTTCACCGCCAGCGGGGTATCATGCAAAAGGCTCTTGGCAATCGGGAGGGACGACATGACCAACTGGGGCAGCGTGGTGACAAGCTGCGCCACCTGAGCCTGGACGATCGGCGCACTGGCAAAACCGATACCGACAAGGGCGGTGACGAACAGGATCAGCACGGTCACCGCCGCCAGCCAGCGCGGCAGGCCCAGCCGCTCGAGCCGTTGCGTGGGCGGATCGAGCAGATAGGCGATGACAAAACCGGCGATGAACGGTCCGATCACGCTGCGCGATGCCCAGAAGAGTGCAGCAAAGCCGATGATGAGCAACAGCCAGCCCCAATGGATGCGCGGCAGGCTCAATCTGTCGGCAATGCTCATGCCGTGCGGTGCCGGCGGCGGCCCGGGCACGGCAGGCGGCGTGTCGGCCGGATCGCCGTTCATTGCTCTGCCCCGCCCGGCGCCGCCGCAGACGGTGCCATCGGCGCCAGCGAGGCGGGCGACGGCACCGGCACATCGCCGTCGCGACGCCGACGCAGCACGGTTTGGCCATTTTCGAAGACCAGCCGCAGCCCGCGCCGGTCAAGCGCATAGAGCAGCGCCTCGCGCGAGCCGATATGGCTGAACAGCAACCGGGTCGTGCCACCCAGCGACAGGCTGGTGATCGTCACACCGGTCACCCCCGGCGTGGCGCGCAATGTGGATTCAAGCGTCGCTGCGGTCGCCGCATCAGGGGTCGCCATCGCGACTTCGACGCTGGCGCTGCTCGCCTCGACGCCACCCTGGTCGGCGCTGACCGGTTCGCCGATCAACGGTTCGGTGCCGGCCAGCGGCGCCAGATCAGCGGTAAGGCCGGTTTCGCTGCGCAACCGGCCGTCACCCAGCGCATTGGTATAAATCACATCGATCTGGCGCACGGCAGTGTCGAGCATCGCATCGACGCCGGCTTCATCAGAGGCCTGCAAGCGCACGCGGCCGAGTTCGACGGCATCGGGGCCGTGGCGTGCGATGAACAGCCCCGTCACCGGCCCACCCGGCCATTGCCGCACCAGCCGCGCTTCGGCGGTCAGCACATCGACGGCGTCGAAGCGGATAAGGATGTTGCGCCAGCTCTGCCGGTCGGGCCGGGTCGCCTGCCAGCCGGTGAGCAGCAGATTCTCCCCGGCGCCGGCGCTGGCCAGCACATAGTCGACCGGCGTCACCGTTTCGCGAAACCGCTGCCATGCCGCCAGCCAAGGCGTCTTGCCATCATAAACGCGCCGCACCGCTCCGTCGCTGAACAACGGCAGCAACAGCATCGGCGGCGATTGCAGCGCGCCATCGCTGCCGACGAGATATTCGGCGGTGCGTGACCGGTCGAACACCACGCCGAGCCGGGCGATGTAGCGCGTCATCGAAAAGCGTTCGCCCTGGCTTTCGATGCCCGCCACGATCGAATCGAGCTGCCCGTCCGAAAGCCGCGGCGCTGTCGTCGCCTCGCGGCCGGTCACGCGCGCCCACAGCATCGGCCAGGCCTTGCGCTGGGCGACACGATACGCCGTCATCCGCGCCAGCGCCGGATTGGCTGCCGTCACATCAACTTCGATGCCGGCAATCGCATAGGCGCTGCCACCGCCGGCGCTTGGTTGCGCGGCGAGCGGCGCTGGCATCAGCGCCAGCAGCAGGAAAAGACGAAACAGGCGGGACACCAGGCTGTTCTAGCGTGGCCCCGGCGAATGCCAAGCCGCAACACCGATATTCGTTGCGCTTTGCCTTCGTCTGCCCGCAAGCTAAGGGAGGCAGCATGACGACAAACAAGCCCCTCACCTATGCCGATGCCGGCGTCTCGATCGCCGCCGGCAATGCGCTGATCAAGCTGATCGCACCGCTGGCCCGCGCCACCGCCCGGTCCGGTGCCGATGCCGAACTGGGTGGCTTTGGCGGTTTCTTCGATCCAAAGGCGGCCGGGTTCAAGGACCCGTTGCTCGTTGCGGCCAATGATGGCGTCGGCACCAAGCTCAAACTCGCCATTGATACCGGCAAGCATGATACAGTGGGTATCGATCTGGTCGCCATGTGCGTCAACGATCTCATCGTCCAGGGCGCCGAGCCCTTGTTCTTTCTTGATTATTTCGCCAGCGGCAAGCTGGAGCTCGAAACCGCCACCGCCGTCGTGGCCGGCATCGCCGAGGGCTGCCGCATCGCCGGTTGCGCGCTTATCGGCGGCGAAACCGCCGAAATGCCCGGCATGTATGCGCCCGGCGATTATGATCTCGCCGGCTTTTCGGTCGGCGCCGTCGAGCGCGGCGAACAATTGACCGGGGACGGCGTGGCACCGGGCGATGTTCTGATCGGTATTGCCGCGTCGGGCGCCCATTCCAACGGCTATTCGCTGATCCGTCGCATCATCGCGATGAAGGGCCATGATCTCGCTGCACCGGCACCCTTTGCGCCGGCCCTGTCGCTCGGCACGGCGCTGCTGGAGCCGACACGCATCTATGTCCGCGCGCTGCTGCCGCTGGTCCGGTCCGGCATGGTGAAGGCGCTGGCGCACATCACCGGCGGCGGTTTCCTGGAAAATATCCCGCGCGTGCTGCCCAGGGGCGCCCGCGCGATCGTCGAAGCGCCTGCCCTGCCGCCGCTGTTCGACTGGTTGCGCCGCGAAGGCGACATTGCACCGGGCGAACTGGCGCGCACCTTCAACTGCGGCACCGGCATGGTGATGGTCGTCGCCGCCGCCGATGCCGATTCAGCCATTGCCGCCCTCACCGCCGCCGGCGAAAGCGCGCGCGTCATCGGCCGCATCGAGGCCGGTACGAAGGGCTGCGATGTGACCGGTGTCACCGGCAGCTGGGGCTCGGCCACCGCCTGGACCGCGAGCCATGATGGCTGAGCGCACCCGCGTCGGCGTGCTCATCTCGGGCACCGGCTCGAACATGGCGGCGCTGCTCTATGCCTCGCAGGCCCCCGATTGCCCCTATGAGATCGTGCTCGTCGCCTCGAACAACCCCGATGCCCCCGGGCTGGCGCTGGCGCGCGGCGAAGGCGTCGCCACCTTCGCGCAACCGCACAAGGGCCTGAAACGCGCCGAATTCGACGCGATCATCGATACCGAACTGGCGCGCCGCGGCGTCGAGATTGTCGCACTCGCCGGTTACATGCGGCTGCTCTCCCCGGGCTTCGTCGCGAAATGGCAGGGCCGCTGCCTCAATATCCACCCCTCGTTGCTGCCGGCGCACAAGGGGCTGGATGTCCATGAGGCGGTGCTGGCCGCCGGTGAAACCGTGACTGGCTGCACCGTCCATCTGGTGACACCCGAACTCGATGACGGCCCGATCCTGGGGCAGGTGCGCGTCGCCGTGCTGCCCGGTGATACGCCGGTGAGCCTTGCCGCCCGGGTGCATTTTGCCGAGCACCAGCTTTACCCCCGCGTCCTCGCAAGGCTGATTACCGACCAGACCAGCCCCGAAGCCCTGCTCGCCCGCGTCCGCACGCTGGCACTGGCCCTCCCCGGGGCCGAGGAGAAACGCTCCCACGGCTCGCCTGGATTCTTCGTCCGCGGCGGCAAATTCTTCGCCTATTTCAGCGACGACCATCATCACGACCGGGTCACCGGGCTGTTGGTAAAGGCCAGCGGCGTCGAGGAACAGGCGCAATTGATAGAGAATGACCCCGATCTCTACTACCGCCCCGCCTTTCTCGGCCCCTCGGGCTGGATCGGTATCCGGCTTGATGCCGGCAGCAATGACTGGGCGCATATCGAAGACTGGCTGACCCGTAGCTGGCGGGTGAGTGCGCCGAAGCGGCTGGCGGGGTTGCCGTTTTAGGATTTAAAGGCGGAAGTTCGCATTCGCTGAGCCGAAGGACAATCCCGGCTTCTGCGACGTTGCTGCCATTTCTTGCGGGTGCGGTGAGTGCCGGTTTCCACCCGACAGCGGACGTGCGGCGTGAGCCTATTTTCAAACAGGCGCGGCCTGTCCTACACGGTCGGTTTGTGCCAAGGTTGTGCGTCGATTCGCTCTTTGAAATTGTCTGCACCCGACAGGCGCGCGAACGCTGGTCCGCAAGTCCTGCGAATGCAGTGCATAACCACGTTTGGCGTGACTATCGTGACTTTCTTAATTTTTTTTGCGGCTATGGGGCAACCGATCGCGGCCGTGACATTACCACCGGTCCCAATGCGATAAAAACCGCGCAGATGTGACAATTTTGTCAACTTCGCTCGAACTTATCAGGCGGCAAACCACCCAAATCGGCGGTGCTCATTTCTGTTCACCGGGCCATAAACGAAAAAAGCACGGGCAAAGCCCGTGCTCACATCGGGCGGGTTCGATTGGCTTTCGGCCTACCGCCCCGCCGGCCGGGCTAGCGCCTGTCGGCGCGTCGCGTTTCCGCTGCGCGCTCGCGGCGCTTCAGCCTGCAATTTCCGTCTGGGCGAAGAAATAGCCGATTTCGATCGCGGCATTCTCGTCGCTGTCCGAACCATGCACCGTATTGGCTTCGATCGATTCGGCGAGTTCCTTGCGGATCGTGCCGGCATCGGCGTTGGCCGGGTTGGTGGCGCCCATGATGGCGCGATAGGCCGGCACGGCGTCTTCGCCTTCCAGTACCTGCACGACGACCGGGCCGGAAATCATGAAGGCGACGAGTTCACCGAAAAACCCACGCTCGCTGTGGACGGCATAGAAGCCTTCGGCCTCGGCCTTGGTCAGGTGCAGGCGCTTTTGCGCGACGATGCGCAGGCCGGCAGCTTCGATCATGGCGTTGACCTTGCCGGTGATGTTGCGGCGGGTTGCATCGGGCTTGATGATCGAGAAGGTGCGCGTGATGGCCACGGGAAAAACTCCGATTGCTTGAAACATAGGGGGGATGAAAACGAAAGCTCCCGTAGCGGCGCTGGGGCAGAAAGGCAAGTTTTGCCCAGAAATCGCCCGATTAGCCGGCCCTTTCGAAGCGGCCGCCGTCGGTTTCGCGCCAATAGACCGGGTTGACCCCTTCGGCCTTGGCGAGCCGGCGCCAGCGGTTGCGGGCCACCTCAAGCCCGTCGGCATCGAACAGAAACAACACCCGCGTCAGGCCCAACAGGTCATCGGGCAGATCATCGCCAACTTGCGCCAGACAATCGGCGGCATTCGCCGCCGGCAGGTCGGCGGCCGAGAGCAAAACCGGCTGGCTGGCACAGCGATCGGCGCCGAGATCGCTGTCGATACCGTGCGGCACGAAACTGTCCACCGGCGCCCGCCACAGCGCGTCGTCGAGCCTCTTGAGCAGCGCTGCGTCGCTGCTGCGCACGACAATCCGGTGCCCGGCAGCGAGCGCCTTACCGACAAGTTGCGGCAACACCGCTTCAGCACGGCGCTCGGCGAGCTGATAAAATCCAATTTCGATCACTCAGGCCCACCTGTCATCCCTCGAAATTTTCCGCGATGAACCGGTCGAGCAGGCGCACGCCGTAACCGGTCGCCCCCTTGTCGTGGAGCGTCCCGGCCTTGTTCGACCAAACCGTGCCGGCGATATCGAGATGCGCCCATTTCACGCCCGGCTTGACGAAACGCTTGATGAACTGCGCGGCGGTTATCGAGCCGCCCTCTCTCGGACCGACGTTCTTGATATCGGCGATGTCGCTGTCAATCAGCTTGTCATAGGCATCGCCGATCGGCATGCGCCACAGCTTCTCGCCGCAACTGTCGCCAGCCTTGGTCAGCTGCGCCGCGAGGCCATCGTCGTTGCAGAACAGTCCGGCGTGCTCATGGCCAAGACTGACGATGATCGCGCCAGTCAACGTCGCAAGATCGACAACCACTTCGGGGTTATACTGTTCCTGCGCCCACCAGATCGCATCACACAGCACCAGCCGCCCTTCTGCATCGGTGTTGATGACTTCGATGGTCTGGCCATTCATGCTGGTGACGACATCGCCCGGACGCTGGGCATTGCCATCGGGCATGTTCTCAACAAGCCCGACGACGCCGATGACATGCGCCTTGGCCTTGCGGGCGGCCAGCGCGTGCATGGCGCCGGTTACCGCCCCTGCCCCGCCCATGTCCCACTTCATGTCTTCCATGCCAGCGGCGGGCTTGATGCTGATGCCGCCGGTATCAAAGGTGACGCCCTTGCCCACGAAAACCACCGGCTTGGCGTCGGGGTTGCCGGTGCCGTTCCAGCGCATCGCCATCAACCGCGGCGGACGAACCGAGCCTTGCGCCACCCCGAGCAGCGCGCCCATGCCGAGCGCGCGCATGTCGGGCTCCCCCAGCACAGTCAGTTCGATCCCCAGATCTTTCAGGCTCTGCGCCGATTCCACACAGGATTCAGGATAGATGACATTGGCGGGTTCCGAGACAAGATCCCGGGTACGCACCACGCCAGCGGCAATAGCGGCAAGCCGATCATGCCGGGCTGCGGCGCCTGGAACGCCAATAACATCGAAATCGGTCAGGGTCGGCTTGCTCTTGGGCTTCATCGTCGTGCGATATTTATCGAAGCGATAGCTGCGCAACGATGCGCCATGCGCCAGGTGCGCTGCCGCGTCGGCCGGCGGCAGGGCACCGGTGACACCCGTCATGTCGACGGTGACGCGGGTTTCCCCACAGGCCTGAAAGCGCGCCGCAACGGTAGCGCCAATCTTTTCAAACACGGCTGCCGTTGCCTGTTCGGCCGGGCCCGTGCCGATGATCAGCAGCCGGGCCGCTGCAATGCCGTGCGGGCCCAGGATTTCGATTGCGGAACCCGCTTCGCCTTCGAAACGCCCGGTCTTGAGTGCCCGCAGCACCTGGCCGCCGCTTGCCGCGTCGACGGCGGCTGCGCCGGGCGTCAACGCGTCTCCCGGACCGGCAAGGACGACAAGGACATGAGACGCCGGATCGGCGGCAGCAGGAAAGGCAATGCGCATCGAAAAGACACCTTCATGACAAGCGAATGACCCAGTCCGTCTAGAACGACGCCGAACGGCGTGCAAACGCGCATAGCGCTGCCATGGCAATGCGCTGTGGACGCAGCCCACCGTGGCGGCTAAGCCAATTTCCCGAAGTTCCCGCTGTTGAAAGCGTCGCTTGCCCCTGCGTTCCGTCATGCTGGCGACTGCCACCTTGCTTGCCGCATCGGGCGGCGCGGCGGCCCTGTGCGCGCAGGAAGCACCTGTGCTGGATCCGCCGGCATTGGCGGTACCGCGCGACGGCGGGGATGTCATTGCACCGGGCGACTCGATCGGCTTCGAAGCCGATGAGATGCGTTATGACGACAAGGCCGAGATCGTCACCGCCACAGGTTCCGTCAAGCTCAACCGCGACGCGTGGAAATTGTCGGCCGATGCGATCGAATATGACAGGCGCAGCGGCCAGGTCGTGGCGCGCGGCCATGTTATTACTATCGACCCCGAGGGCAACCAGGCTTTTGGTGACCGCATCGAATTGACCGATTCGCTGCGCGACGGGATCATCGACAATGTTCTGCTCATACTCAATGATGGCGGCCGGCTGGCGGCAAACGAGGGCGCCCGCAATGGTGATGTCATCGCGTTGCGCCGCGCCGTTTATTCACCCTGCGCGGTGGTCGACAAACAGGGCTGCCCGCATGCCCCGGTGTGGCAGGTCAAGGCGCTGCGTATAGCCTATAATCACACCAAACACCGGCTGTATTACAAGGCTGCATCGCTCGAAATGTTCGGTGTGCCGGTGTTTTACCTGCCGACGTTTTCGCATCCCGATGGTCTCGCCAAACAAGTCAGCGGATTATTGCTGCCGGGCATCGAATTTCAGCGACAATTGGGGGTGGGCATCAGCCTGCCATATCATATAGCGCTGGCGCCCGACCGCGATGCCACCATCACGCCGCATTTCTACACCGCAGAAAACCCGGCGCTGCAGCTTTCAGCACGGCGGCTGTTCGCCAAGGGGCCGGTGCAGCTCGATGCCTTTTTCACCTATGCGCAACTGACCGAATTTGCGGCCGACGGCGTTACCGAAATTGATCGCGGCAACCAGTTTCGCGGCTATTTCGCCCTCAAGGGGCATTTGCAGCATTCGCCGACCTGGCGGTCGAAATTTTCAGTGCGGTTAACCACCGATGACACGTTCAATCGTCGCTATGGCCTTGATTTCGATGACACGCTGCGTTCGACCTATGCCCTCGAACGCCAGACCCAGACCAGCTTCCTGTCGGTTTCGGCATGGGCCTTTCAGGGGCTACGTGCTGCCGACCGGGCGGGTGAATTGCCGTATGTGTTGCCGCTGATCGAATATGATTGGCGGCCGGTGGACCCAGTGCTGGGCGGACGCCTGCGTTTCGGTGCCAACAGCATGAACCTTTATCGAACGGACGGACAGAGCGTGCAGCGCGCGCTGGCCTTTGGTCGCTGGGACCGAAGCATTATTACGTCACTTGGCCAGCGCATCACCGGCACTGCTATGCTGCGCGGTGATCTGTACAATGTAATTGACCCGCAAAAAGCGACGCTATCCGAGTATGCGGGCGAGTCTGGAGTGCATGGCCGGGTGATCCCGGTCAGCGCCCTTGATGTCGAATGGCCGCTTGCAGGGCCGGCACTCGATGGCACCCAGACGATAACGCCGCGTCTGCAGATCGTCATCACGCCCGCCAATCTCGACAATAGCCTGCCGAATGAAGACAGCCGCGCCATCGAACTCGAAACCGGCAGCCTGTTCGATCTCAACCGCTTTCCCGGCCATGATCGCTTCGAATCGGGCACCAGGCTTAATTATGGCGTCCAATATACACTTGATCGGCCGGGCTGGGCCTTGCGCAGCGAAATTGGCCAATCGGTGCGGCTCGCCGGCGATGGCAGCGAATTTCCGCAGGGCACCGGGCTCAGCCAGACCGTCAGCGATTTTGTCGGCCGTACCAATCTCAAACTCGGCAGCCTGTTCGAGATCACCCACCGTTTCCGGGTCGACCGGCACAGTTTCGCCGTGCGCCGCAATGAAATTGATGTCGCGATCGGCAACCGCGGGACATATGCGACAATTGGTTACCTCAAGCTCAACCGCAACATTCAGCTCGAAGACCTTGAAGATCGTGCTGAATTACGGCTCGGCGGGCGCGTCGCCTTTGCGCGCTTCTGGTCAGCCTTCGGTTCGGCGATCGTCGATCTGACCACGGCCCGGGACAACGCCAACGCTACCGGTGATGGCTTCAAGGCGGTACGCCACCGCATCGGCCTTGAATATGAAGATGAATGCTTCCGGCTCGGATTGAGCTGGCGGCGTGATTATATCGGTGATCGTGATTTCCGCCCTGGCAACACCTTCCTGCTTTCTCTGGCCTTTAAAACCCTTGGTCGTTGATTCGCGACGGCCCGGCGCACCGTTTTCACCCTTGGTTCAGCCTATGGGCGGCAACCTCGGCTTTGCTGTCATACCCCGCATACGCTATTGACCGGATATATCAGGCGGCAGAGGCCTAAGGGGAACGACATCAACTTGCCCCGTTCGGAGACTGGAATGCGTTTCAATACCAAGATCTACGGCCTCTTGCTTGGCTCCGCACTCACGATTACGGCTGCACCCGTTGCTTCGACGGCGCAAGAAGCAGCACAGGCACCGGGTTTCTCGGCCGGAGATATCCCCGAAATGCGGGTTGTCGGCGATATCGACCCGACGCTGCGCAAAGCCCAGGCCATCGTCAATGGCGATGTCATAACCGATACCGACATTGATCAGCGTGTTTCCCTTGTGCTGGCAGCCAATGGCGGGAAGATTGACGAAGAGGAGCGCATGCGGCTGCGCTTGCAGGTGCTGCGCAACCTGATCGATGAAAAGCTGCAGGTGCAGGAAGCCGCCAACAACGATATCCGCATCGCCGACGCCGAGGTCGACCGTTCCTATGATCGGGTTGCCGCCAATTTCAAACGCTCGCCGGCGGCTTTTGAACAATTCCTGCGCGACGCCGGGTCGTCACCCGCTTCCATCAAGGGCCAGATCAAGGGCGAACTCGCCTGGAACCGCGTGCTGCGACGCAAGGTGGAACCGATGGTCAATGTCGGCGATGACGAAGTACAGGCCATCATCGCCAAGCTGAACGCCGCCAAAGGCAAGGATGAATTCCACGTCAGCGAAATTTTGTTGACCGCCACTCCCGAAACTGAAGCGCGCGTTCTGGAAGATGCCGCCCGCATCGTCGGCCAGATCCGCGGCGGCGCTTCCTTCGTCGCCTACGCCCGGCAATTTTCCGAAGCATCGAGCGCCGGCGTGGGAGGCGACCTTGGCTGGGTGCGCGCCGAACAGCTTGCCGATGCGGTGAGCCCCGTCATAACCAGCTTACAGGCCGGTGCCGGGGCCAGCAGTATCAGTGACCCTATCCGTGTGCAGGGCGGCGTTGCGATCATGGCGCTGCTCGAAAAACGCCAGGTGCTCGCCGCTGACCCCGATGCAGCCATCCTGTCCCTGAAGCAAATGTCGCTACCGCTCCCCGCCGGCATCACCGAGGCGCAGGCAATGGTGAAGGTCAAGGAATTCCAGACGGCTACCCAGGCCATGGGTGGGTGCGGCAGAGTCGAAGAAGTCGGCAAGCAGTTGGGCGCCGATGTCGCAATAAATGATGCCATCCGTATGAAAGATCTGCCCCCGGCGCTGCAGAACATCCTCAAGCAATTGTCGATCGGCCAGGCGACACCGGCCTTTGGTTCGGCCACCGAAGGCCTGCGCGTTCTTGTGCTGTGCGGCCGCGACGACAGCGCTGCCCAGGTGAAGGCGCCGAGTTTCGATGAAATCTATTCCCAGATGAACGAGGAACGCGTCAACATGCGGGCGCGTCGCTATCTTCGCGATTTGCGCCGCGACGCGATCGTCGACTACCGCTGATGACCATATTGGCGCCCGCGCCGTTGGCGGTGTCGGTGGGCGATCCTGCCGGAATTGGTCCGGAGATCGTCGCAGCCGCGTGGGCAGCCCGCCACGCCGAAAACCTGCCTCCCTTTTTTGCCATTGGCGACCGGCGGGCGATAACAGCCGTGTGGAGCGGCCCCATCGAAACATTGGGTACGCCATCCGACGCAGCGGGAGTTTTTGATCGCGCCCTGCCGCTTATCCAGGTCGATGACCCGGGTGAGATCACCCCGGGCGAGCCTAATTTAGCTGGGGCGCGTTGCGCACTCGACAGCCTCGAGATTGCCGTCGGGCTGGCGCGCAATGGTTTTGCCGGCGGCATCGTCACGGGCCCGGTATCCAAGGCGCAGCTCTACAACATCGGTTTCAACTATCCCGGCCAGACCGAATTTGTCGCCGAACGCTGCGGCATTGCCGCTGCAAATGCCGTGATGATGCTCGCCGGACCCAGCCTGCGCACCATCCCGATCACCGTCCACAACCCGCTAAGCGAAGTGCCACGCTTGCTGACGACGGAACTCGTCATTGCTAAGGCGCGCATTGCTGTCCGCGCCTTGACGCGCGATTATGGCATTGCCCATCCCCGGCTGGTTGTGGCTGGGCTGAACCCCCACGCCGGCGAGAGCGGGACGCTGGGCCGCGAGGATCTTGATATCATCCGCCCGGCCATCGAAGCGTTGCTTGCCGAAGATATCGATGTACGCGGGCCGCTGGCCGCCGACACCATGTTCCATCCGGCAGCCCGCGCATTATATGATGTGGCGCTCTGCATGTACCATGATCAGGCGCTCATTCCGTTGAAGACATTACATTTCGATGATGGAGTGAACGTCACACTCGGCCTGCCGATCGTGCGCACCTCGCCCGACCATGGCACCGCCTTCGGCATCGCCGGAAAAAGCACTGCCAGCCCGCGTGCCATGATCGAGGCGATCCGCATGGCAGGCCAATGCGCAGCACGCAGGCTGGTGGCTTGAACCGATCCCCGCTGCCGGATGCACTTGCGCAACTGCCGCCGCTACGCGATGTCATCGCCCGCCATGGCCTCAGCGCCAGGAAATCGCTTGGGCAGAATTTTCTGTTCGATGGCAATCTGCTCGATCGCATTGCGCGGGTGCCCGGCCCGCTTGTCGGCCAATCGGTGTATGAGGTGGGTCCTGGGCCCGGCGGTTTGACGCGAGCGCTGCTGCGCGCCGGTGCCCGGGTAACAGCGGTAGAACGCGATGATCGCGCCCTGCCCGCGCTGGCCGAACTGGCTGAAGCAGCGTCAGGACGGCTCAGCGTCATCAACGGCGATGCAATGGCAGTCGATGCGGCAGCGCTGGCCGGACCAGGCGCCCATATCGTTGCCAACCTGCCCTACAATATCGGCACGGCCCTGCTGACCGGCTGGCTGACCGGTGATGACTGGCCGCCGTGGTGGGCGAGCCTGACGCTTATGTTCCAGCAGGAAGTGGCGCAGCGCCTCGTCGCATCCCCCGGCAGTGGTTCTTATGGCCGACTGTCAGTCCTCGCGCAGTGGCGGACACAAACACGGATCGCCTTCAGTGTGCCGCCGCGCGCGTTTATTCCTGCTCCAAAGGTTACTTCGGCCGTTGTTCATCTCGTGCCCATGACGCCACTGTCGGCCGCGACGCCAGCCCGTCTCGCGGCATTAACCGCGGCCGCTTTTGGCCAGCGCCGCAAGATGTTGCGCGCCAGCCTAAAGGGTTTGCCAGGCGCGCTCGACGCGATGATCGCCGAAGGCATCAGCCCAGAGGCCCGCGCCGAAACCGTACCGGTTGCCGCCTTTGCTGCTGCTGCTGAAAGGCTCAGCCAATGACAAAAAAATCACTGAGGCCGCCTTGCTGTCCGGGCCCGCATGGCGCGCTCGGTTACTTTTTGTACCACCGTGCAAGGCCCTTGCGCCGTCCGTCGGACGGATGCCCCGATGATTGCCACCATTCGGCGGGCGACCCCGCCGGATCGAACCTGCGACTGTTACACGGCTGACGCAGCCGCGCATTAGACAACGCAATCGATGTCCACGCGCCGGACCGACAGCAAAGCCATCGATATCGGACAGCCCGACTGGCTTGGCTATTTGGTTGCGACCGTCTTGGGAGCTTGGGTCGCGGCCAAATCGATCGCCGCCTGCAACCGGGCAGCAGCGGTGCAATCCAGCTTACACAATGCTTTAATTCGAGCGAGATTGACCTGAGCACGCGCGGTGGCGCCGCGCACGATATATGCCTTGCCCTGACCTTCGAGAGCGACGAGATTCGACGGGTTGAGCGCCAACGCCTCACGATAATATTTGACGGCCTTGCCGGGAAGACCAAGCTTTTCATAGCTCATGGCGATCCCGGTGAAGGCCGCAACATTCTTGGGATCGCTTGCCAGAGCCGCCTCATAGGCGTCGATCGCCACAAGGGCATCACCGCGCGTCAGCGCTGCCTTGCCCTGCTCGGCCATCTGCACCGATTGCGGCTTTAGAATATCATCACCGCTCGGCCCAGATGCCCCAACGGCCGTTGCCGACACACTGCCCATGAGCAACGAATACAAAGCCACGACCCAGTAAAAACGCATGTCACGATCCTTGCTGACAGGCGTGCACATTAGCAGACCCGCTGCAGCCTTGCGATGAAGAATCCGTCGCAACCTTGCGTCTTTGGCGACAACACCACCGCGGTTGCGTAGGGATCGGCGCCGGGGATGCAGACGGCCGCCGGAGCAAACTCAGCCGTTGTCGCCAGAAACGCCGACACACGTGCTTCGCCTTCGGCCGGCAGCAGCGAACAAACGACATAGGTCAACACGCCGCCCGGCCGCAACAGTGTCGCCGCCAGCGCCAACAGCCGATCCTGTTCCGCCTCCAGCCGCGCCAGACGCTCCGGTGTTAATCGCCAGCGCGCTTCGGGATTGCGCCGCCAAGTGCCTGTGCCAGAGCAGGGTGCATCGACGAGGACATGATCGGCCAAGCCCGCCAGGTCGGCCAATGCGTCGGCTTCATGACGCGGGTTGAGCAAGCGCAGCACGACGTTATCAACCCCAGCCCTGGCCAGCCGTTGCGGGAGTGCTGACAGGCGACCGCGGTCGGTATCGCTGGCGATCAAAAGTCCTTGCCCGTGCATCAGTGCAGCCAGTGCCAGCGTCTTGCCTCCTGCCCCGGCACACAAATCAATGACGGTATCGCCCGGCTTCACACCGACAGCCAGCGACGCCAATTGCGAGCCTTCATCCTGAACCTCGATATGGCCGGCGTGAAAGGCCGGCAGCGTTTCGACATTCAGTCCCGCTGGTGCCCGCACACCGACCGGCGAGAGGGGCGTCGCCGCTAATTCCGGCAATTCTGCAAGCAATGCCTCGCGGCTCGTCTTGAGCGTATTCACCCGCAGATCGAGCGGCGCGCGCTCGAGCAGGCCTGCAACCTCGGCGTCACTGGCCTTGCCGAACCGGACGCGCAACATGTCGAGCTGCCAGCCTGGCGCCAGTGACGGCCGCGCTTCGGGCTCGCCTGTCAAAAGCGCTGCCGGCGCGTGGCCGTCGCTGCCGAACAGCGCCAACAATTCAGGTGCCCGAACGCGGGCGTAGCCGATCAGCGCGGCACGGCCGGTTTCGGGGGGCGTGCCGATGCTGCGGATGACCTCGAAAACAAGATCGCGAACAGCACGCCTGTCCTTCGACCCGGCATAGCGCCGCGTCGAGAAATAACGCTGGACGATGGTATCAGCAGCGGCGCCTCCCGTACGTGCCGCGTTTACAGCCTGGTCAAGACATTCGATCGCCGCCTGCACCCGTGCGGCCGGCGTCACGACGCCAAACTCGAAAACAACGTCATGATCCGGTTGTCGGGTAATTGGGGGCCTCGCGCGTGATCGTCACATCATGGACATGACTTTCCCGCAGACCGGCATTTGTTATGCGGATGAACTCGGCGCGTTTACGGAACTCGTCGAGCGTCGCCGAGCCCGTATAACCCATCGCTGCCTTAACCCCACCGACGAGTTGGTGCAGCACCGCCGTAGCCGGCCCTTTATAGGGTACCTGCCCTTCGATACCTTCCGGGACCAGCTTGAGCTGATCCTTGATGTCCTGCTGGAAATAGCGATCGGCCGACCCCCGCGCCATAGCGGCAACACTACCCATGCCGCGATAGCTCTTGTAGGTGCGCCCCTGCCACAAGAAAGTGTCGCCCGGGGCTTCTTCGGTACCGGCGAGCAAGCTTCCGACCATGACGGCGGCGGCGCCCGCTGCCAGCGCCTTGGCGACATCGCCCGACGTGCGCAGTCCGCCGTCAGCGATGACCGGAACACCAAGCCGGGCCGCGGCTTCAGCCGTGTCGATGACAGCGGTCAATTGCGGCACGCCGACACCGGCGACAACGCGGGTGGTGCAAATAGACCCCGGGCCAATGCCAACCTTGATGCCATCGGCGCCAGCACCGATGAGCGCGCGTGCAGCCTCGGCTGTTGCCACATTGCCAGCGATAACCTGGGCATTGTTCGACAGCTTCTTGATCCGCGTGACCGCTTCGGCAACCCGGTCGCTATGGCCATGCGCTGTGTCGACGACGATCAGATCGCATTCGGCATCAAGCAAGGCCTCGGTGCGTTCATAGCCAAGGTCGCCGACC
>JBMOFG010000006.1:0-16801 GCA_049314415.1 Polymorphobacter sp. | reverse complement strand
GCCGCTGATGGCGCAGCACAATGGCACCCGCCATTCGACCGCCTTCACCGTGTCGATCGAGGCGCGCGAGGGTGTCACCACCGGTATTTCGGCCGCCGACCGGGCCCGCACCATCGCGGTCGCCATCGATGGCAGCAAGGGCCGCGCCGAGATCGTCACGCCGGGCCATGTCTTCCCGCTGGTCGCCCGCGACGGCGGCGTTCTGGTCCGCGCCGGCCATACCGAAGCCTCGGTCGATGTCGCGCGGCTTGCCGGGCTCAACCCCTCGGGCGTTATCTGCGAGATTATGAACGACGCTGGTGAGATGATGCGCCTGCCCGAACTGATCGTCTTTGCTCGCCAGCACGGCCTCAAGATCGGCACCATCCAGGATCTGATCGCCTATCGCCACGCCCATGACCGGCTGGTCAAATGCGTCGCCGAAACCCGGCTCGACAGCTGGCACGGCGGCGAATGGACGGCGAAAACCTATGTCAACACCGCCGAATATGCCGAGCATATGGTGCTGCAGAAAGGCCGGGTCGAAGCCGGCAAGCCCACTCTTGTCCGCGTCCACACCATGTCGATGTTCACCGATCTGTTCCACGAAGCCAATGACCGCGCCGGCCAGTTGCAGCGCGCCATGGACATGATTGGCGAAGCCGGTGCCGGCATTGTCGTCATCATCCGCGATTCATCGCCCACCGCGATCTCGAGCCAGATGAAGGCCAAAGGCGAGGGCGCCTCGGTCCAGTTGCGCGACTATGGCATCGGCGCACAGATCCTTGTCGATCTCGGTGTCACCGACATGACGCTGCTCACCAACGCCCATCGCAACATCATCGGCATCCAGGGCTATGGCCTTCGCGTCATTGCCGAACGCCCGATCCCGGCGCACCCTGCCACCGCCACCGCCACCACCGCATAGTCGGCCACATCACCGCCGCGTCGGCGGCCCGCGCCGTTTTCGCCTGAAGGAATCCCGCCGTGACCCATATCCTGATCGTCGAAGCCCGTTTCTACACCGCCATCGCCGATGCCGCGCTCAAAGGCGCCGTCGCTGCGCTTACCGTCGCGGGGGCAACCCATGAGGTGCTGACCGTGCCCGGCGCACTCGAAATCCCCGCGGCGATCGCCTTCGCCGATGCGTCGGGCAATTATGACGGCTATGTCGCGCTCGGCTGTGTCATCCGCGGCGAAACCTATCATTTCGAGGTGGTCGCCGGTGAAAGCGCTCGCGCCATCATGGCGCTGACGCTCGATGGCCTCGCCATCGGCAACGGCATTCTGACCGTCGAGAACGAGGCGCAAGCTTGGGCGCGCGCCCGCCTGACCGAAAAGGACAAAGGCGGCGAAGCCGCCAAGGCGGCGCTGGCGATGATCGCAGTGAAGGCACAATACGCCTGATGGTGGCGTTCCGCCTCGCCGATTTCCTGCCCTATCAATTGTCGGTGGCATCGAATGCCGTATCACGCGCCGTCGCCACCGGCACCGGCTATGAAAGCAGCTTTGGGCTGACGGCTGCGGAATGGCGTGTGCTCGCCGCCACCGCCGCCGCCGGTGCGCCGACCCAGGTCGAACTCGGCCGGATGACCGGCATGGACAAGATGACGATCAGCCGCGCCGTCACCGCGCTGACCAGCCGCGGCCTGCTCGACCGCGCCCGCGATACCGGCGACCGGCGGACGCTGCGGCTCAGCCCGACAGCCGAAGGCCGGCGCATCCACGACATCGTCGCGCCGCAGGCACTGGAGGTCGAAGCGCGGCTGCTGGCGGCGCTGTCTCCCGCCGATGCCGTGCTGCTGCGGCGGGCCCTGGCGCGACTGCACGCGGCTTGCGGCGAACCGTAACATATGTTACTAATATCGGTACCCTAGGGGTATACCGATGACCAGCACGACCGCGCCGAAGCCCGCTGAACGCCCCAACGATCTCGGCCTCGATGGCTTCGAGTTCGTCGAATTCACCAGCCCGGACCCTGAAGCACTCGCCGGCCTGTTCGTCGCGCTCGGTTTCACCCATGTCGGCAGCCACCGCAGCAAGAATGTCCGCCGCTACGCCCAGGGCAACATCAATTTCCTGCTCAACATGGAGCGCGTCGGTCAGGTCGCGCAGTTCCGCAACCAGCATGGCCCGTCGGCCAACGCCATGGCCTTTCGAGTCGATGATGCCGCCGCCGCCTTTGCCGAAGCCGTGAAGCGCGGCGCTACCCCGGTCGATGGCCGGGTCGGCCCGATGGAATTGAACATCCCCGCGATCGCAGGCATCGGTGGGTCAAACCTCTACCTTGTCGACAAGGCCGGCGAACGAGAAATCTATGATGTCGACTTCAGGCCGGTCTCGGGCGCTGCGCCCGACGACAACAGTGTCGGCCTGCACACGCTCGATCACCTGACCCATAATGTGAACCGCGGCCGCATGGCGCATTGGGCGGCATTTTACGAACGCATCTTCAACTTCCGCGAGATCCGGCATTTCGACATCGAGGGTCAATCGACGGGGCTGTTTTCCAAGGCGATGACCGCGCCCGACGGCAAGATTCGCATCCCCCTGAACGAAAGCCAGGACGAATACAGCCAGATCGAAGAGTTCCTGCGCGCCTACAAGGGCGAGGGCATCCAGCATATCGCGCTGGCGACCGACAACATCTTCGACACCGTCGACCGACTGCGGGCGCGCGGCGTGAAGTTCCAGGACACGATCGATGCCTATTTCGACCTGATCGACCAGCGCCTGCCCGGCCATGGCCATGATGTCGAAGCGCTGCGTCGGCGCCGCATCCTCATCGACGGCGCCCCCGAAACCGGCGGCGGGCTTTTACTGCAGATATTCACCGAGAATATGGTCGGGCCGATCTTCTTTGAAATCATCCAGCGCAAGGGCAATGACGGCTTTGGCGAAGGCAATTTCAAGGCGCTGTTCGAAAGCCTCGAACTCGACCAGATCCGCCGCGGCGTGATCACGGCGGGCGCCGGAAGCGCGTGACACCATGGCAATTTCACGCGGAGCGGGTGGCGGCTGGCGCGGCGGGGCTCCCGGCGGCGCTTGCCACCGCAGCAGGCGCAAGCGCCAAGCGGACACGCTATGACTTTCACCGGCTTTGGCAACCATTTCAGCAGCGAAGCCATCCCCGGCGCGTTGCCTGTCGCCCGCAATTCGCCGCAGCGCCCTGCCTTTGGCCTCTACACCGAGCAGCTTTCGGGCACGGCCTTCACCATGGCCCGCGCCGAAAACCGCCGCTCATGGCTCTACCGACTTCGCCCGAGCGCCCGTCATGGCGCCTTCACGCCGCTGTCATTCGCCGAGAATCTCAACAAAACACCCGCGAACCCCAACCGTTTGCGCTGGAATCCGCGCGAAATCCCCACACAACCCACACGTTTCATCGCGTCGATCACGCCAATGCTGGTCAATGGCGACCCCGAAACCCTGTCGGGCGTGACGCTTTCTACCTACGCCTTTACCGAAAACGCCGCCAACGAGGTATTTTTTTCCGCCGATGGCGAGCTGTTGTTCATTCCCGAACAGGGCGCGCTGACACTTTTTACCGAATTCGGCCGGCTCGATATCGCCCCCCAACAGATCGCGATCATCCCGCGCGGGGTGCGGCTGCGCGTCGAAACCCCGGCTAATGCCGCCCGTGGCTATCTGTGCGAGAACCATGGCAACCCCTTTCGGCTGCCCGATCTCGGCCCTATCGGCTCCAACGGACTGGCCAACCCGCGCGATTTTACCGCGCCAAGCGCCTGGTTCGAGGATCGCGACGGGGATTTTGAGCTGATTCAGAAATATGGCAACCGCTACTGGACGACGAAACTCGATCATTCGCCCTTCGATGTCGTCGCCTGGCACGGCAATCTCGCGCCGATGCGCTATGATCTGCGCCACTTCAACACGCTCGGCACGGTCAGTTTCGATCATCCCGACCCCTCGATCTTCACCGTGCTGACCAGCCCTTCCGACTTGCCGGGCCGCGCCAATGCCGATTTCGTCATCTTCCCGCCGCGCTGGATGGTCGCTGAAGACACGTTCCGGCCGCCCTGGTTCCACCGCAATTTGATGTCCGAAGCCATGGGGCTGATCTGCGGCGCCTATGATGCCAAGGCAGACGGCTTTGCCCCCGGCGGCCTGTCGCTGCACAACATGATGAGCGCCCATGGCCCCGATGTAGCAAGCTGGCAAGCCGCGACCGACGCGCCACTGGCCCCGTACAAGCAAGGCGACGCCATGGCCTTCATGGTCGAAAGCTGTTGGCCCTATCGCGCCACTACCGCCGCTATGGCCAACGCCCAGCCCGATTATGACGCGGTCTGGGGTAAGTTTCCCAAAGCGCGGTTGCCGGATTGATGGACGAACCCCGCCTTTCTGGCGCATGAAGCCCGCCATGACTGCCCCAAGCTTCGCCGTTGCCGCCCTGTATCGCTTCACCCCGCTGCCCGATTGCGCCGCGCTGGTGGCGCCGCTTGCCGCGGCGGCGCGCACCCATGACATCAAGGGAACGCTGCTGCTCGCCCCCGAAGGCATCAACGGCACCCTCGCCGGGCCGCCCGCCGGCATAGACGCAATGCTCGCCGCGCTGCGCGCGCTGCCGGGTTGCGAGGCGCTCGAGGTGAAGCACGCGACCGCTGCGGCCATGCCGTTTCACCGCCTCAAGGTGCGCGTGAAGCGCGAGATCGTCACCATGGGGCAGCCCGATATCGACCCCCAGGCCGCTGGCAGCTATGTCGCGCCCGAAGATTGGAACGACTTCATCCGCCAGCCCGGCACGATAATCATCGACACGCGCAACGATTATGAGGTCGCCATTGGCAGTTTTGCCGGCGCCATCGACCCACAGACGCCGAGCTTTCGCGATTTTCCGACCTGGTTCCGGGCTAACCGCGCTGAACTGCTCGCCGGCGGCACGCCCCCACGCGTCGCGATGTTCTGCACCGGGGGCATCCGCTGCGAGAAATCCACCGCTTTCCTGAAGGCCGAAGGGGTAACCGATGTTCACCATCTGCGCGGCGGCATCCTCAAATATCTCGAAACCGTGCCGCCGGAAGACAGCCTGTGGCAGGGCGAATGTTTTGTTTTTGACGAACGGGTCAGCGTCGGCCACGGCCTGAAACCGGGCCGCCATAGCCTGTGCCGGGCCTGCCGACGCCCGGTCAGCGCCACCGACCGCGCCTCGCCGCTGTTCGAGGAAGGCGTCAGTTGCCCCGCCTGCCACGCCAGCCGCAGCGATGAACAGCGCGCCGGCTATCGCGAACGCCACCGCCAGGAACAATTGGCGGCCACACGCGGGGTCGCGCATGTCGGGGCAGTGCTGCCCGAGCCATGACGCCGACCCTCTACAGCTTTCGCCGCTGCCCCTATGCGATTCGGGCGCGCATGGCGCTGATCATCAGCGGCACCCCTTTCGACCTTGTCGAGGTCAGGCTGTCGGCCAAGCCCGAGGCGCTACTGGCGGCCTCGCCCAAAGGCACGGTGCCGGTGCTGATGCTCCCCGATGGCCACGTCATCGATGAAAGCCTCGACATCATGCACTGGGCGCTGGCCCGCCACGATCCGGCAAACTGGCTCGCCGGCATCGACGAACCGCGAATCGCCACCAATGACGGCGCCTTCAAATACCATCTCGACCGCACCAAATACCCGCAGCGCCACAGCAGCGACCCCGTCGTACACCGCGCCGCCGGGCTCACCATCCTCGCCGGGATTGAGGCGCACCTTGCCAACCGGCGCCAGCTTGGCGGCGACACGCCGGGCTTCACCGACATCGCCGTCTTCCCCTTCGTCCGCCAGTTTGCCGCGATCGATCCAAGCTGGTTCGGGGCACAGCCGCTGCGCCACGTGCAACACTGGCTGGCCGGGCACCTCGCGTCCCCGTTATTTACCGCCGCAATGGCGCGCTGAGCCCTCGCATTGTTACCCGGGGCAGCACAAAGGCCGTCTTAACCGGGGTGCACCCTCCTCACTTTCCCTCCCACCAATAGGGCAGGCGCTGCCGGCTCCCCGACACCAGCTCGTTCATCGTCTTCGCATCATAGAGCCGCCCACCGAGCATCACCCGATCGATCTTGTCGCTGTTGCGGATATCGACCGTAGGGTCGGCATCAAGGACGACCAGATCGGCGAGCTTGCCGACCTCAAGCGACCCGATATCGCCCGCCATGCCCAGCGATTGCGCCGGGGCAATGGTGCCGGCGGCGAGCGCCTCGACCGGTGTCATCCCACCGCGGACAAACGACCACAGCTCCCAGTGCGAGCCGATCCCCGCCTGCTGGCCATGCGCGCCGATCGACACCTTCACCCCGCGCCGCGCCAACTTGGTGGCTTCGCGGGCATTGTCGTCATCGATATAGTCCGCGTCAGGCGCCTTTACCCGG
Source organism: Polymorphobacter sp. (assembly GCA_049314415.1). Classification (GTDB taxonomy): domain Bacteria; phylum Pseudomonadota; class Alphaproteobacteria; order Sphingomonadales; family Sphingomonadaceae; genus Sandarakinorhabdus. The sequence goes on along the minus strand of JBMOFG010000006.1, from coordinate 10,451 downwards.
CGCGCGCCCGCGGCAGCGAGGTCGACAGGCGGGGTATGGGCCCGCAGCAGCGGCTGCTCGAAAATGTCGGTTGCCTGCCGCCAATAGGGATCACCCGCAGGGCCACCGAAGCTGACCACCAATGTCGGCGTGTAATTGGTCTTAGATGCAGCGAACAAGTCGACGACATCCTTGTAAAAGACCCGAAGCGGGATGTTGTGTTCCAGCGTCGAATTGCCATCGGCGATATGGGTCATATCGAGCCCGAACAGCGATCCGCCTTCCGCCACTACCTGCATTCCTTCGGCACGGGCGGCCGCCGTGACCTGCTGGCGTTGGTCGCGACGCGGCTGGTTGTAGTTTTTGACGCTGCCGGCACCTTGCGCCTTCAGGCGCCGGACATGGGCGAGGGCATCGTCATAGCCGTCGATCTGTGCGTAAACGTCAGGGGCCTTGGCGCCATAGATAATCTCACCCGTCGAGAAGATGCGCGGGGCGACGATGACGCCAGCCCGCTGCATTTCCGATGCGGCGAAAATCTCGGCCGCACGGCTAGACGGGTTGTGGATCGTCGTGGTGCCGAGCGCGAGGTTCTGCAGCATCGACCAATTCTGCTGCGGCACCAGTTCGTCGGTTCCTGCCGGGCCATGGGCATGGGCATCGATGAGGCCGGGGATGATGGTCTTGCCCGCGACATCGACCGCCTTCGCCCCCGCCGGGATCGCGACGCTGCCGCGCTTGCCGATAGCGGTGATGCGATTGTCGATGATGATGATCGTACCGTCGTCGATTATGCCGCCATCGCTGCCGGCCATGGTGACGATCTTTGCGCCGACCAGCGCGATGGTACCGCGCGGCCGGTCGGCCGTCACCGGCATGGCGAGCGACACGCCCGTCGTCGGCGGTACGAACTTGGCCGCGCCGTCCGCCGCCGGCGTTGCTGCAAACAGCCCTGGCGCTGCGACGCTGTAGAGCGTCGGCCCGCTGCTCCAGTTGAGCGTTGCACCGCCCTGTGACCAGCCGATGAAATCGGCCCCACCGCCCGACACCTTGGTGACCGGCAACGGGCCACCTTTGGCATCGACCGACACTAACTGCGCCCCGGGCAGCAACGGCATCACGAACGCTTCGTAATTCTGCCGGAAGGCGAGCGCGCTGCCATCAGGGGCGACCTGATAGGCAGTGACGAGATCACCCTCGGCGTGCACCCGCCGCGCCTCGCCATTGCGGTCGGTAGAGATGAGTTGCCGCTTGCCGCCGCCCGATACCGTCATGAACACCCGGTCGTTGCTGCCGCCGAAATGCGGTTCGGACCCGCCCGCCACCAGCCGCACCGCCGTGCCGCCAGCCGCTGCTATGCGCCATGCCCCGGCGGTTTCGGACCACAAAGGCGACGTCACGCCGCCGCCATCGCCGTGTTCAAAGACAATCGTCGTGCCATCGGGCGAAAAGCGCGGCCGCGCATAATGGCCGGGGTCGCGCGTGATGGTGCGCGCGGCGCCGCCGCTGGCACCGACAATACGGACCGAGCCGAGACCGGTATCGCTCCAATTGACGAAAACAAGGCTCTTGCCATCACGCGACCATGACGGGAACAGCTCGAAATCACCGCCATTGGTCAGCCGCTTCGGCGTACCGCCAGCCACCGGCCGGACATACAGCTTGCCCAGGCTTTCGAAGACCACGCTGCGGCCATCGGGCGACACGCTGATGAAGCGCACCATCTTGGTGGTGAAGCTGTCAGGCGATACCGTCACCTGCGGGTGCGGACCATCGATGATGCCGCGCGTATCGTTGATACGGAACGGAATCTCCCGTGCGTTGCGGCCATCGCCATCGACACGGCGCAGCTTGCCGCCAGCCCAGAACACCACCGATTTGCCATCAGGGGTCCATGCCATGTCCGGGTAGACGCCGGTGACCGCCCAGGTTTCCTGGACATCCTGGTCCATGGCGTCATAGATCTTGCGTTCCATACCCGAAGCAAGGTCGCGGACATAAAGCTTCGATCGGGCGCGTTCACGGCGAACAAAGGCTATGGTCTTGCCATCGGGTGACGGCGTCGGCCGCACCGAGCCGCCGGGACCGCTCGCCACCGTGCTTATCTCGCCGGTATCAAGGTCATAGCGTTCGATGTTGAACAGATCGGTATTCGAATCCTGCGCATATTCGAACACCGGCCCACGGGTGATGTTGCGGGTGTAATAGATGCCCTTGCCATCGGGGCTGAACACCGGCTCACCGAGTTCCTTCTGGTGTTGTTCGTTCACCTTCTTGACCAGCGCGACCCCGCCGCCGCCGCTGGCATGGTAGAGCCATATCTCGCCAGTGCCGAGCGAGCGGCCGGTGGTGAAATGCTTTTTTGCCGCGATGAAACGGCCATCGGCGCTCCACGACGGCTGGTAGAGCAGGCGGAAATCCTCCTTCGTCACCTGACGCTTATCGCTGCCGTCGCGGTTCATCACCCAAATATTGTCGCCACCGCCGCGATCGGAGGTGAAAGCGATGCGCTTGCCATCGGGCGAGAAGCGCGGCTGCACTTCATAGGCCAGCCCTTCGGCGATGCGTGTCGGCGTGCCACCCGCGATCGGCATGGTGTAGATATCACCCAGCAGCGTGAAGGCGAGCGTGAGGCCATCGGGAGCGACATCAACATCCATCCAGCTACCTTCGTCGGTGTCGATGGCAACCTGCCGCACAATCGCCCCGTCAGGAGAGCTGACATCCCATTTCACTGGCTTACTCTGGGCAAGGGCCGCCGTGTCGGCGAGCAGCAAGGCGATGGTGACAAGGTTTTTCATGGGCAATCCCTGAGGGCGAGGTGCTGGCTGACAGCGGTCAGCACGGCGGTGGCAATGGCAAATATCAGCTGGCCGTTCAGCACCAAAGCATCATAGCCGGGCGCGTTGAAAATAAACCCCAAAAATACAGCGCTGCAATCGGCACCGCATCACCGGCCGACGGAAATGTCAGGCACAACGCGCGACGCCGGCTTTACAGGGCGGGCACGCAAATTCGCCGCCAGCCAGCGCGCTGCCTGCGCCGGGGTCTGCTTGTCGGTATCGCGATCGACCTGCCAATTGGCCGCGCGCATTGCCGCCACCGGGATAGCACCATCAAGCCCCTTGAATCGGCCTGCAAGATCGGGCCGACGCGGCCCGACCAGCAGTAGTGCATCATAGGTCGGCAAGGCGCCGCGCGGATCACTGATCAGCGCCAGATCATCAGCCACAATACGGCCATCGCTGGAAAAAGCGGTAATGACATCGGCCTCGCCGCTGGTCAGCGCGCGTATCATCAGCGTTGGTGTAAACGAAGTCAGCCGCGCGAATTTGAGCCCATAAGTCGCTTGCAGCGACCGCCATTCAGCGCGCGACTGGAATTCGGTATCGGTCGCCAGGCGCAACCGCGGCGCGCGCACGGCAAGGTCGGCGAGGCTTTCGATACCAAGACGTTGTGCATCGGCACGGCGCATGGCGAGCGCGTAAGCATTTTCAAAGCCCAATGACGCCGCCACCGCTACTCCGTAGCGGCGTGGGAGTTCCTGCCGCAACCGCGCAAGCATCACGCCGCGAGGTGCCGGCGCAGTCTCGCCCAGCGCATTGTCCCACAAGGTACCGGAATAATCGACGTAGACATCGATATCGCCTGCCGCCAGCGCCCGGAACGCCACCGCCGAACCAAGCCCCGCGCGCACTACCACCGGCACGCCTTGCCCGCGCAGCCGGTCGGCGATCAGTTCGGCAAGGATAAATTGTTCGGAAAAATTCTTGGCGCCGATGACCACTGGCCGCCCCGCCGACGCCGGCACCTTGCCCTGCCAGTACCAACCAATAACCCCTGCCACCAGCGCGACAAGCATTGCCAGACCCAGAAGCGCCTTGCGCCAGCGCCGCTGCGCCAGCCCGGTTTCGGCGCTCCACAGCGCCATGTCGACGATGATGGCCAGCAGCGCCGCAGCAATGCAGCCGGTGACGACCAGCGCCCAATCTTCGATCTGCAGGCCGGCAAAAATGAGATCGCCCAGGCTTTTCTGCCCCACTGTCGTCGCCAGCGTGGCACCGCCGATCGTCCATACCGCCGCAACGCGCAGCCCACCCATGACAATCGGCGCGGCCAGCGGCAACTCAACATGGAACAATCGCTGCCGCCGCGTCATGCCGATACCGTCGGCGGCATCCAGCGTTTCAGGCGGCACGCTCGCCAGCCCGTCGATGCCGCCGCGTACCAGCGGCAATAGGGCGTAAAGGGCTAATGCCAGCAGCGAAGGCAACAACCCCAGCGCCGGCACGCCGAAGCCGGCAAACCGCTGCGTCAACCCGCCGACGAGCAGGAGTAAAGGATAGAACAGCGCCAGCAGCGCCAGCGACGGGATGGTCTGCACAACTGCCGCCACGGCCAGCACGGGCGGGCGCAGCCGTGGTCGCGCCACCATAAGCATGACCAACGGCACCGCAACAAGGATCGCCAATGCCAGTGCCGCCGCGCTTACGCCCAGATGCGCCGCCAACCGGTCGGGCAACATGGCGATGGCGCGGTTCCAGCGCGCATCGATGATCATGTTGCACCATCGTGACGCAACGCCGCCAAACGCTGCGCCTGATCGAGCGGCGACGCCACCAGCGCCATTACCGCCGGATGGGCGCTGGCTACCAGCGCCGCCGGACTGCCGTCGCCAACGATACGGCCCTTGTCGAGCACGACAACCCGTTCGGCACGCAACAGCGCATCAGCAAGATCATGCGTCACCAGCACCGTCGTCAGACCTTGGTCGCGGTGCAGCGCCACCAGCCGGTCGCCAAGGCCGGCGCGGGTTTCGGGGTCGAGCGCGCCGAAGGGTTCATCGAGCAGCAGCAGGCGCGGCGCTGCCGCCAGCGCCCGCGCGAGGCCAACACGGCTGGCCTGGCCGCCCGACAATTGCCGCGGCAGGCGGTCGCTGAAACTGCGAGGCAGCTCGACAAGATCGAGCAGCGTCACCACCCGCGCCGCGATGGTGGCGCGGTCATGCCCCAGCAACCACGGCACAGCAGCGATGTTTTCGGCCACCGTCCAGTGCGGAAACAGCCCGACGCCCTGGCTGGCATAGCCGATTCTGCGACGCAATTGTGCCGGCGCCTGGCCCGCGACATCGCTGCCGGCGACATGCACAGCGCCACTATCGAGGGCAACCATGGCATTGCCGAGCCGCAGCAGTGTCGTCTTGCCCGCCCCGGAGGCGCCCGTCAGCGCCACAAAGCTGCCCGGCGGCAGGCTGAGCGAGACGCCATCGATGATCGTCACGCCACCGCGTCGCACGGTCACATCGGCATAAGCGAGCATCGCAGCAGCAGCAGGCGGCAGAAGGGTGGGCGGCATCGCCAGCAACAGTGACGGCTCGCCGGGAAAGGGGCAAGTGCGTCGGTGAATATGACTTTTTTCTGATGGGCTGGTCCGTCGACCCAATTTCGCGCTAAGCAACCGTCGTGCCTACAAAATCGCCCCCCGCCCTCCCCCTTTTTTTCGTCGCGCTTGTCGCCGGTGCGATAGCTGCACTGGGCTTTGAACCGACCGCATTGTGGCCGCTGACATTGGTCGGCATGACCATATTGGTCGGGCTGATCGACAGAGCAGCGACGTCACGGCGGGCCGCGTTGCTGGGCTGGGCCTTTGGTACAGGGCATTTCACCACCGGACTTTGGTGGATCGCGACGGCCTTTTCCTTCCAGTCGAAGATGCCAGCGATCCTTGGCTGGGTATCAGTTGCACTGCTGTCGATGTTCCTGGCGCTTTATATGGCGATGGCAGCGTATCTGGCGCGCATTCTGGTCCGTGGCGCGGTACCACGCGTGCTGATGCTGGCGGCGGCTTGGATGCTGGCCGAATGGCTGCGGGGCTGGGTATTAAGCGGCTTTGCCTGGAACCCGCTGGGCGCGGCCTGGCTGTCGGCACCGGGGATCGCGCAACTTGCCGCTGCGGGCGGGGCGCTGGCGCTGTCGGGCCTGATGGTGCTGGCGGCTGGTGGCACGTGGTTGGTCGTACGGCCACGCAACACTGCGCGCTTGCGGATGGCAGGGGCATGCATGATCGCAGCGGTGGTTATCAGCGGCGTTGTCGGCGCGAGGTCCGCAAAGGACTTCTACTATCCCGATGGTACCAAGCTGTTCGTCGTCCAGCCCAATATCGGCCAGGATGCGAAATATGATCCGGCGCGCGAAGACGCCCATCTCGAAACTTACCTTGAACTCACCCGAACGGCTATCGCCACCGCAGCCAGCAACGTCGACAATAGCTTCGGCCGCTCGAGCCAGGTCGATGCCGCCATCGCTGCCCTGCAATTTGACAAGCTTACCCCCGACCCTGCGGGCATGGCGGGCTTCGCGGCGCCCCCTCCTGCGGTGGTCGCACCAAGCAAAGACGCCGCGACAGCAAAGGCAAAAATTGCCCCCGCAAAAAAACCGCCGATCACATCGGCGTCGGATAGTACCAACAAGGCCCGCCCTGGTGCGTTGATAATATGGTCCGAATCTGCTGTGCCCTATCTGGTGGAGGAAGACGCCGGCGTGCGTACCCGGCTAGCAGCCGCCATCGGCCCCGATGATTTGCTGTTGTTCGGTGGCGTGGCGGCCAATCGGGCTGCGAACGGCACGGTGCTTTCGCTCACTAACAGCCTGTTCGTGATTGATGCCAACGGCACTATTCGCGACCGTTATGACAAGGCGCACCTCGTGCCGTTGGGAGAATATGTCCCGGCGCGGCCGTTGATGACAGCGCTGGGCGTGACGCGACTTACGCCGGGCGATCTGGATTTCAAGCCGGGCACGGGGCCACGCAGCCTCGACCTGCCCGGTTTTGCCCGGGTTGGCGTGCAGATCTGCTATGAAATCATCTTTCCCGGCGCCGTCGTGGATGCAGCGAAGCGGCCGGCATGGATCGTCAACATCTCCAACGACGCCTGGTTCGGCCCGTCCGGACCGCCACAGCATCTGGCGCAGGCCCGGCTGCGCGCCATCGAGGAAGGCCTGCCAATCGTGCGCGCGACTCCGACAGGGATTAGCGCCGTCCTCGATGCTAATGGTCGCATCGTTGCGTCACAAGCGACAGGCAAGTTCGGGGTCATTTCCGTGTCGCTGCCGCCGCCACTGCCGCCGAGCCTTTTCGCCAGGTTCGGCCACCAGACGACCTTGGTGTTCGGCCTGCTGCTTGTTGGCCTCGGCATTGTCATCGAACAGCGCAGCCGGACTTTCGGTTGATCGTTGGCGGCGATCATCGGACGGCAACCAAGTTTCGATTCATATAAAGAAATCTTTATGCCCCTTGCGTAAGCAGCCGCCGCGCCCTAGAGGCGTCATGGTCTCCTACGGTTGATGGATAGTTCCCAATGGCGCGTTCTTCGTTTCTGTTCACCAGCGAATCGGTTTCCGAAGGCCATCCGGACAAAGTTGCCGACCAGATTTCAGATGCCATTGTCGACCTGTTCCTGTCGAAAGACCCCCAGGCGCGGATCGCTTGCGAGACGCTGACGACCACCCAGCTCGTCGTGCTGGCCGGCGAAATCCGTTGTCATGGGGTGTTTGACCTCAAGGCATATCCCGAAACCGAAGGCTGGGCCCCTGGCGCGAAGGAAGAGATCGAAGCGACGGTGCGCGCTACGGTCAAGCGCATCGGCTATGAACAGGATGGTTTCCACTGGAACCAGTTCCGGTTCGAAAACAATCTCCACGGCCAGTCCGACCATATCGCGCAGGGCGTCGATGAAGCCGGCAACAAGGACGAAGGCGCCGGCGACCAGGGCATCATGTTCGGCTACGCGACCGATGAAACCCCCGATTTGATGCCGGCGACGCTCTATTATTCGCACAAGATCCTCGAGAAGATGGCCGCCGATCGCCACAGCGGTGTCGCGCCCTTCCTGGAGCCCGATGCCAAGAGCCAAGTGACGCTTGCCTATGAAGACGAAGTGCCGGTGCGCGCGACGGCGCTGGTGGTTTCGACGCAGCATGCGGTCGATTATTGCCTGCCATGGCAGGATGGCGCAAAATCGGGCGGCAATGCTGAAAAATACAAGGTGCTGCGTGACTATGTCATGTCGGTATTCCACAGTGTGCTGCCCAATGGCTTCATCACCGACGAGACTGTTATCCACGTCAACCCCACCGGGCGCTTCGAAATCGGCGGGCCCGATGGCGACGCCGGGCTGACTGGCCGCAAGATCATCGTGGATACCTACGGCGGCGCCTCACCGCACGGCGGCGGCGCCTTTTCCGGCAAGGACCCGACCAAGGTCGATCGCTCGGCGGCCTATATCACCCGCTACCTCGCTAAGAATGTCGTCGCCGCCGGCCTCGCCCGCCGCTGCACGATCCAGCTGAGCTATGCCATCGGCGTTGCCGAGCCGCTGTCGGTCTATGTCGACCTGCATGGCACCGGCACCGTGGCCGAAAGCGCCATCGAAGTCGCGCTGGCCAGCGAAGCCGCGATCGGGTTCCGTCTGACGCCCAAGGGTATCCGCACCCATCTCGGCCTCAACAAGCCGATCTACCAGCGCAGTGCAGCCTATGGCCATTTCGGCCGCCAGCCCGATGCCGATGGCGGTTTCTCATGGGAAAACACCGACCTCGTCAAAAAGCTCAAGGCTGCGGTCGCCTGAGCCCTGCGGCGGTCATTCCGCCGCAGTCGCCGGAAATCGCCGGCGGTTATTCTGCTGCGATTGCCCGCGGGCCAAGCGCTGCATAGCGCAGCGCGCTGTCGTCGAGATCGAGCACCGGGAATTCGTCTTTTTCGCGCCAATAGTCCTGGGTGTGCTGCCATTCACGCTTGTCACCGCGCTGCGGCAGGGCGTGCTGGCCGCGCAGGATGTAGTTGGCGTTAAAATCATCGGTGTCTATCCAGCTCGACAGCGGCATGTTGTGGTCCTCGGGCCGCAGCGCCGGCACAACACTGGCCGCACCACGCGCTTCCATATGGGCGAGCAGGCGGCAGACGAACTGGCTGACCATGTCGGCGCGCAAGGTCCAGCTGGCACGCAAATAGCCGAACACCCAGACCATATTGGGCACCCCGGTGAACATCATGCCGCGCCAAGTGACAGTGTCGTTCCACGCCAACGGCTTGCCATCGATAGCAAAGGCAATGTCCCCCATGACGCAAAGGTGGAAGCCGGTGGCGGCCAACACGATATCAGCCTCGACGGTCGTGCCGTCCTTCATCGCCAGCCCGGTTTCGGTGAAGGTCTCAATCTCGCCGGTCACCACCCCGGCCTTGCCGTTGCGGATCGCCTCGAACATGTCCCCGTTGGGCACAAAGGCCAGCCGCTGTTTCCACGGACGATAGGCAGGAGTGAAATGTTTCATATCAAAGCCTTCGGGCAGCAGCGACTTGACCGCTTCGGTCAATTCGGCGGCGACGACATCGGGCTCCTCGACACAGCGGCGGCAGGTGACATCCTGGTCGAAATTGATCTTGCGCCGGGTGATCTCGTGCACCCAGCTTTCATCAATATCGAGCGCGCGCAGCATGTCGGCAGTCTCATTGCTGTTGGGGGCCGGGTAGAACCAAGTGGGTGACCGCTGCACCATCGTCACCTGCGCTGCCTTGTCGGCCATCGCCGGGATAACCGTCGCCGCGGTGGCGCCCGATCCGATTAGCGCGATGCGCTTGCCGGTATAATCGATGCTGTCGTCCCATTCCTCGGTGTGGACGATCGGTCCCTTGAAGCGGTCCATGCCCTGCCATTCGGGCATATAGCCTTGGCGGTGCTTGAAATAGCCCTGACACATCCAGAGGAAATTGGCGGTGAAGGTGCGGCGTTCGCCGGTTGCGGTACGCGCCTGCAGGGTCCAGGTCGCAGTCTCGCTCGACCAGTCGGCGGTCTCCACCGTAATGCCGAATCGCAGATGGTCGCCAAGATCGTTCTCCTCGACCATTTCGCCGAGATAGGCTTGGATTTCGGCCGCCGTCGCGATCGGCGGACCGACCCAGGGCTTGAAGCGGAAGCCAAAGGTATAGAGATCGCTGTCCGACCGGATGCCGGGAAATTTGTGGGTCAGCCAGGTGCCGCCGAAACTCGCCTCGCGTTCCAGCGCGAGAAAGCGCGTGCCAGGCCGCTCGGTCTTCAGATGCCAGGCAGCACTCAACCCCGAAATGCCGGCGCCGACGATCAATAAGTCGAAATGTTCATTCGTCCCGGCCATGATAGTCTCCTGTCCCCTGTCGATCGTGGCACACTCTGGCGGCGAGTCTCTGATCTGTATCAAATGTTCCGCATCAAACGCCCGGCGCTTTCCAAATGCAACGGTCTGCGGCATTGGCGGCGCGATGAGTTCCGATCCCGCCTCCATCCGCCGGCTCTATGGCCGCCGCACCGGCCACAAGCTGCGTATGGGCCAAGCGGCGCTGGTGGAAGAACTGCTGCCTCGCCTTGCCGTGCCCGAAGCCGGGCCTTTGAGTGCCGCCGGCCTGTTCGGCGATGATCGGCCCTTGTGGCTCGAAATCGG
>JBMOFG010000005.1:0-16946 GCA_049314415.1 Polymorphobacter sp. | reverse complement strand
CAGCATCGGCACGACGCGATCGGGGAAATAGACGCTGTTGCCGCGCGCCCGCGCTGAGCGGTCGAGCGCCGTTCCGGGGCGGACATAATAGCTGACATCGGCGATGGCGATGATCGCCTTGAAATGCCCGGGGTTGTCAGGATCGGGCGCGGCCCAGACGGCGTCATCATGGTCGCGGGCATCGGCGGGGTCGATGGTCAGGAAGGGCAAAGCGCGCAAATCTTCGCGATCGCCGAGCGGCTGGCGGGCGACATCTTCGGCCTGTTCGAGCACATTGTCTTCGAAGCGGTGCGGAATGCCTTTGGCGTGGATGGCGATAAGCGAGAAGGAGCGCGGTGCGAACGGATCGCCGAGCACTTCCACAACGCGGGCGTGCTGACGGGGTGGCCGACCGCCGGGTTCGGCGAGCACCAGGTCGCCCGGCGCGGCATCGCCGGGATCGCTGACCATCAGGTCGTTGCGCGCCTTCTTGTCGACGGGGACGAGGCGATAACCGAGCGCTTCCTTGCGCAATATGCCGAGGACGAACTCCTCCGACTTGGCGAGCGCCTTCATCGGGAAGGCGGCATAGCCCCCGCCCTGTTCCTCGATGCGCGCCAGCAGCCGGTCGCCAACGCCGAAGGCGGCGCGGCGCTTGGCCTCGATGACGCGGATTCGTGGTGGCGGTTGCGGATGGTCCCAGCGGTCGGGCGCTGCGATGGCGCCGTCATCGCCCACTTCGACGACGCGGATGACGGTCACCCGCGGCAGGCCACCGCCCTTGTGGAGGGTGCGGCCGGGGCCGACCTCGAGCTCGCCGGCGTCCTGCATCTCCTTGAGCAGGCCTTTGAGTGCGATCTTGTCCTGGGCGTGCAGGCCGAAGGCGCGGGCGATCTCGCGCTTGCCCACGGCTTCCTTCTGGGTGCGGACGAAATCGAGAATCGCCTCGCGGCTGGGAAGACCGGGGTGGGCGGGGGGCTTGGGACGGGGCATGGCCCGACCATGGGCGGGGCGGCAGTGTGATGCAACATGCCGCAAGGTTGCGTGTTGCATCGCGCCGCGCCAAATAGGCGGCATGCACTATATGGCCGCTCCCGGAACGCCGCCGCAAGGGAAGGCGGATTTCGGCACTCTCAAGCGCTTCCTGCCCTATCTCTGGCCAAAGGCCGAGCCGGCGCTGCGCACGCGCGTTGTCGGCGCCATGCTGCTGGTTCTGCTCGCCAAATCAACCTCGCTGGTCATGCCCTTTGCTTTCAAGGGGGCCATCGACCGCATGGCGGCCGGGGTGCCCGACGGCATCCAGATCGCCGTGGCGCTGGTCGGTGCCTATGCGCTGGCGCGCTTTGGCGGCGTGTTGTTCGACAATCTGCGCAATGCCATTTTTGAAAAGGTGGGCCAGACGGCGGCGCGGCGGCTCAGCCAGGATGTATTCGCGCACATTCACAGGCTGTCCCTGCGCTTCCATCTCGAACGCCGCACCGGATCACTGACCCGGGTTGTCGAACGCGGCACGAAAAGCATCGACACGATGCTGTATTTCATCCTGTTCAACATCTTTCCGACGGCATTCGAACTGACCGCGGTCTGCGTGATCTTCTGGTTCAAGCTGGGTCCGGCGATGGTCGGCGCGGTGCTGGTGATGGTCATCGCCTATATCGCCTATACGCAGAAGGTGACGGACTGGCGGTCGAAGCTGCGCCGCGAGATGGTCGATAGCGACAACAAGGCGGTGGCGCGCGCGGTCGATTCGTTGCTGAATTACGAAACGGTCAAATATTTCAACGCCGAAGCCTATGAAAACCGCAATTATGGCCTAGCCATCAAGCGCTATACCGATGCCGCGACCAAGTCCGAAAACTCGCTGGCGCTGCTCAATATCGGCCAGTCGCTGATTACCAACATCATGATGGCTGGGGCGATGGGCTATACCGTCTGGGGCTGGCATCAGGGCCGGTTCACCATTGGCGATGTGGTGCTGGTCAACACGCTGCTGGCGCAATTGTTCCGGCCGCTGGACATGCTCGGCATGGTCTATCGCGAGATCAAGCAGGGCCTGATCGACATGGAAGCGATGTTCAGCCTGATCGACACGCCGGAAGAAGTCGCCGATGTGCCCGGCGCTCCCGCACTGACGATCCGCGGCGGGCATGTGCGCTTTTCGCATATCGATTTCGGCTATGACAAGCGCCGCAAGATTCTCCACGACGTGTCGTTCGATGTGCCGCCGGGGGCCAAGCTCGCCATCGTCGGCCATTCCGGCGCCGGCAAATCGACGCTCAGCCGGATCCTTTATCGCTTTTATGATGTCCAGGGCGGCGCTGTGACCATCGACGGCCAGAATATCGCCGAGGTGACGCAAGACAGCCTGCGTCGCGCCATCGGGATCGTGCCGCAGGACACCGTGCTGTTCAACGACACGATCGGCTATAACATCGCCTATGGCCGCCCCGACGCGACCCAGGCCGAGGTCGAGGCGGCGGCGCGGGGTGCAGCGATCCATGATTTCATCCTGTCGCTCCCCGATGGCTATGCGACGCAGGTCGGCGAGCGCGGCCTCAAGCTCTCGGGCGGCGAAAAGCAGCGCGTCGCGATCGCGCGGACGATCCTAAAGGACCCGGCGATCCTCATCCTTGACGAAGCCACCAGCGCGCTCGATTCGGCGACCGAGGCCGATATCCAGTCGGCGCTCGGTACCGTGTCGCAAAGCCGCACCACGCTGGTCATCGCGCACCGGTTGAGCACGATCACCGATGCCGATGAGATTATCGTGCTGTCGGCCGGGCGGATCGTCGAGCGCGGCAGCCATGACGTGCTGCTCGCCGCCGGCGGCGCCTATGCCGAGATGTGGGCGCTGCAACAGGCCGAAGCCGAACAGGATGCGGCGCAGGCGGCGGAATAGCGGCTTCAGGCCGGCGGCTCCAACTGCCCCAGTGCTTCGTAGAGCAGCACGGCGGTCGCCACGGCGACGTTGAGGCTGTCGGCGGTGCCCTTCATCGGCATCTTCACCAGCGCGTCGCATCGCGCTGTATAATTCGTGGGCAGACCGGCCTGTTCATTGCCCATCAGCAGGAAGCAGGGGGCGGCGTAGCGATGGGCGCGGTAATCGATGCTGCTGGTGCCGAGCGTCGCGCCGATGACTTCGCCCGGGCCTTCGCGCAGCCAGCGGAAGAAGTCCGGCCCGCTGGTCTGGGCTATCGCCCGCGTGAACAGCGCTCCCATCGAAGCGCGCACGGCTTCAAGGCTGAACGGGTCGCAGCATTGATCGACAAGAATGACGCCGCCGGCGCCGGTGGCGTCGCAGGTGCGCAACATGGTGCCGAGGTTGCCGGGATCGCGGACATTTTCGGCGACGACCCACAGCGGCGCGGTGCTGCGGTCGATGCGCGACAGGCTGGTGTCGGGAATCTCATAGGCAGCGGCGACGGCGCCGGGATTGTCCTTGCCGGTCAACCGATGCAGCAGGTCGCGCGTGCTGCGGATTGCCATGCCGCGTGCCGCCTCGACGGCGACGATCAGCGCCCGAGTCAACGGATGGTCTTCGGCATCGGCGGCAAAGATGAGGTAACGCGGCACATGGCCGGTCTCGAGCGCTTCGGTGCAGACGCGCAGCCCTTCGGCAAGGAACAGCCCCTGCTCGCGCCGACCCTTTTTCTCGGTCAGCGCCTTCAGCGACTTGAACACCGCATTGGCCGGGCTGGTGATCTCGGTAATCACAGGGCGACGATGCTGTAGTGATGCCACAGGAACACCGCGAGCGCGCCGCGGTGTGGCCGCCACGGTTCGGCGAGCAGCCGCGTGGCCTTTTCGGTCGGGCGCTTTTCAAAGCCGAGGATCTTGCCGAGCTCGATCTGCACCGCGAGGTCGCCGGCGGGAAAAACGTCGGGTCTCCCCTCGGCGAACAGCAGGTAGATTTCCGCCGACCAGCGGCCGATGCCCTTGATGCTGGTCAACGCGATGATGGCTTCCTCATCATCGGCGGGCAAGTTGTGGAAATCGATCCCGCCGGCGGTAACGGCCTGGGCCAGCCCCTGGACATAGCTGGCCTTTTGCCCCGACAGGCCGGCGGCGCGCAGCACATCGATGGGGGTTTCGGCGATGCGGGCATGATCATCCATGTCACCGCCGCAGGCAATTTCGAGCTTGTTCCAGATGCTCGCCGCTGCCTTGACGCTCACCTGCTGACCGACGATGGCGCGCATCATCGTGCCCGCACCGCGCGTCCGGCCGCGCGGTGCGGGATAGCCGGCATTTGCCAGCGCTGCGGCGACGCGCGGTTCGAGCCCGGCGACATGATCGAGCGCATGGCGTAATTGTTCGGCGGTGAGGGACATGCAGGCGTTGTAGCGGCTGTGCGGCGCTTCCGACAGCCCCGGGGTATCGGGTAACGGTCGGAATCGGCTATAAGCCCTGCAACCATGCTCGATGACCTGCGCCGCACCAGCTTTTTTCACGACAAGAACCGTGCCTTCTGGATTCTCCAGGGCGGCGGCTGGGGGGCTTATCTGCTGTTGCGCGCCCTGTCGGGGCTGGCCAATTCGATGGGGGTCGCCTTCATCCTGCCGGCGGTTATCGTCACAGCGACCGGGTTCTCGCTGACGCTGCTGATGGCGGCGGCCTATCGCCGGATCATTGCAATGAAACCGGTCTTCGTCTGGACGCTGTCGCCGGTCATCCTCGGCGGCGCATCCGCGCTGTTTTCGGTGCTCGAAGTCTGGGCGCATGCGACCTTCTACCAACCTGGCTGGCAGCCACAGGGGATCGAGTTTCTCGGCGCCATCCTGCTCGATTTTTCGGTGCTGGGGGCGTGGACGGGCCTTTATTATGGCATCAACTATTATTTGCTGCTCGCCGACCAATCGGAACGCATGATCAACGTCGCGGCACAGGCCAATGCGGCGCAACTGGAAATGCTGCGCTATCAGCTCAATCCGCATTTCCTGTTCAACACGCTGAATTCGATCTCCACTCTCGTGCTGCTCAAGCAGACCGATCGCGCCAATGCCATGCTGTCGCGGCTGGCGTCGTTCCTGCGTTACAGCCTGGTGGGGGAGCGCGAAGGGCTGGCAACCGTGGCGCAGGAAGCCGAAGCGCTGAAGCTTTATCTCGATATCGAACGGACCCGCTTCGAAACCCGACTGCGTACCCGTTTCGATGTCGCGCCCGATGTGATGGAGGCGCGGCTGCCGTCACTGCTGCTCCAGCCGATTGTTGAAAATGCCATCAAATATGCCGTTACCCCCAGCGAGGATGGAGCGGATATCATTGTCGAGGCGCGCCGCATTGCCGACCGGCTGGTCATTACGGTTGCCGATACCGGGCCGGGGCTGGGCGCGACTCTGGCCAGCGCCGCGGCGGGTGACGTAGTGACCGGTACCCAGGTCGGGCTGGCCAATATTCGCGATCGGCTGCGCCAGACCTATGGTGATGATCACCGGCTCGAACTGGCGGAAAATACGCCGCAGGGCTTGATCGTGCTGATCGACATTCCATATCAGACAGAGAATGTGAGCGCGACCATCGGGGGTGATGGTCGAGTGGACACCCGTTCGGGGGCGCCCGCAACAGGCCCGCAATCATTTGCGGCGCCGTAGGAAAAGCGCAAAAACCATGGCCATCCGCACCATTATCGTCGACGATGAACCCCTTGCTATCCAAGGGCTTGAACTTCGCCTGCAGGCCTTTGACGATGTCGAGATCATCGAACGCTGCGCCAATGGCCGCGAGGCGATCCGCGCTGTGCGCACACTCAAGCCCGACCTCGTCTTTCTCGATATCCAGATGCCGGGTTTTGACGGTTTCTCCGTTGTCGCCGGGCTTGCCGACATCGAACCGCCGTTGTTTGTCTTCGTCACCGCCTTTGGCCAGCACGCCCTGAAGGCCTTCGAGGCGCAGGCAGTGGATTATCTGATGAAGCCGGTCGACCAGGACCGGCTGGCGGCAACCATCGATCGCGTCCGCCAGCGGCTTAGCGAGAAACGCAGCTCCGAGGAAAGCGAGCGGCTGAAGGAGATTCTCACCGAAGTCGCCCCCGATTCTATTCCCGATGACATGGCGACCGACAGCGACGCCCATGCCGCCAATCGTTACGAACGCGTGCTCAACATCAAGGATCGCGGCCAGATCTTCCGGGTCGATGTTGGTGATATCGAACGCATTGATGCCGCTGGCGATTACATGTGCATCTATACCGCCGACCAGACGCTGATCCTGCGCGAGACGATGAAAGATCTCGAAAAACGGCTTGATCCGCGCAAATTCCAGCGCATCCACCGCTCCACCATCGTCAATCTCGACAATATCAAGAGCGTCAAGCCGCACACCAATGGCGAATGTTTCCTGGTGCTGGGCTCCAACACCCAGGTCAAGGTCAGCCGCAGCTATCGCGAAGTGGTGGCGCGCTTTCTGTAGCGGTTCGCAGGTCAGCGCCCGCTCAGCCAGCGCGTGATGATCATGACGGCTTCGGCCAGCTTGTCGGGCTGAAAGGCGTAATAATGGCTCGCCCCGGTGATGACATGCAAAGCGCGCGGTACCTGCGCCACACAATCGTGCAGACGTTGTGTGTGGATGGGAGTGCAGGCATCGTCGGCGCTGTTGCCGATCACCAGCACGGGCACCGAGATCCTCGGGCCGCAGGCGATCCCGTCGGCATTGCTGTGATCGTGGCTCCACTGGCTGAGCCACGACCGCAGCGTGGCAAAGCGGCCCAGCCCGCCGGGCGAATCGTTGATCAGCCGCGGATCGCCCAGATAGCAGCGCCCCGGTGTGCGGTCGTTGGGATCGACCGCCGGATCCAGCCAGCGCGGATCAGCCATGGTGCCGTGGACCACAAAGGCGCGTTCGGCGTGCGGCCCTTCACGCGCCCGCAACACTGCCAGCGATTCCAGCGCCCAGGCATCGATCCGGCGGTTGCGCGCCAGTTGCCGGGCGCGGAATTCGGCCAGGAAGTCGGCACTGTAAGGCGGCTGCGGGCAGGCTGGATCATACAGGTTCCAGCGCGCATCACGGCGGGTCGGATCATTTTCATCGATGATCGAC
Organism: Polymorphobacter sp.; assembly: GCA_049314415.1. GTDB lineage: Bacteria > Pseudomonadota > Alphaproteobacteria > Sphingomonadales > Sphingomonadaceae > Sandarakinorhabdus. The sequence continues at coordinate 9,932 of JBMOFG010000005.1, read as the reverse complement.
GGGTCCATCCATTCAGTCAGCGTATGGGCGCGGCTGACATGGGCGGCGAGCAGCATGACCCCGTCGGCCGGCGGCAGCGCCGCCTGTGTCAGGTCGGGTGGGTCGCCCGCCGGGGTCATCGTCACACGCGGCGTCTCGGCCTCGGCCTGGTAGAAGAGCGCGAGGCTGCCGCCGCCTGACCAGCCGGCCAGAATTACCCGGGCATAGCCGAGTTTGCGCCGGGCATGATCGACCCATTTGCCAAGATCGATAACGACCTTCTCCATGATCAGTGCGCTGTCGTTGTTGGGATAGCGCGATACCGCCGTCAGTACATGTAAACCGGCTGCCGCCAACGCCGGCGGCAGCGGCAGATAATGCATGATGCCCATCGGGTGCATGAAGATAACGATCGTATCCGACGGACTATCGGGCTTCAGGTGATGCGCCTGCAACGCGACGACACCATCGATGCCGCCATAGGTATCGCGCAGGCCGACGGCTTCGCGAAAGCCGATCAGCAGCGGGATGCGCTGATAGGTCACGCGATTGCCGTGCGCTTGGCGGCCGTCCAGTCATCGAGTGCTGCGCGGTGCGCCGCGAGTTCTTCCGCCATCAGTTCGTCATGGCCTTCAACCCGCCAGGTGATTTCGAGCGGCAGCCCATTGGGATCGGAGAAATAGACCGACCGGACAAAGCCATGGTCGATCGGCCCGAAACACGGCACCCCGGCGGTGTTCAGCTTGTCGCGCCAACCGAGCAATGCCGATTCGCTGTCGGCTTCGAAGGCGACATGGCGGTCGAAACCATGGACAAGCTGGAACGCTTCCGGTGTTGCGCTACCGGGGGCATCGAAAAAGGCGAGGAAATTGCCGTCGCCCAGCGCAAAGAAGATATGGACGAACGGATTGCGGCGCCCCGACCCGGGCTCCTTCTCCTCGATCACCAAGCCCTTGAGCGGTAACCCGAGCAAATCCTCGTAAAACGCCCTTGTCTCCTCGGCATCGCGGCAGCGGTAGGCGCTGTGGTGGATATTTTTGAGCGCGTTGGGGGGCATGTTCGGGTCTCCGTCGCTTGCGCGGACAGCATGGCACGAAAGCCGTTCATGGCAACAGTCGCAGCGTATTGCGCCATCGCGGGCGCGGTGTCCGGAGCCGACATGCCTGTGGTTCGGGGCTGTGCCGGGTCAGGCGGGCTCGGCCGTCAGGAAATAATTCACCGAAAGGTCGCCGCCGAGGGTGAACCCCGCCCCCGGGCGCCAGGTCAGGCCGGTGCTGCTCGTAACCGACAGGCCGGCATGGCCCAGCGCTTCGGTCAGCTCTGCCGGTGTCATGAACCGGTTCCATTCGTGCGCGCCGCGCGGAATGCTGCGTAATACCATCTCGGCTCCGCCGATCAGCACTGCCCAGGACGCGGCCGTACGGTTGGGTGTCGACAGGATGGCGAGCCCGCCGGGCGCCAGCAACGCGGCGAGCGCGGTGAAGAAACTATCGCGTCCCGCGACATGTTCGACGACTTCAAGGCAGGTGATCAGGTCGAAGGTGGCGCCTGTCGCGGCTAGCGCTTCGACCGAGGTCGCCTGATAGGCGATTGCCAGTCCGCCGGCGGCGGCATGGGCGGTGGCGGCGGCGATGTTTTCCGGCGCGGCATCGATTCCGGTAGCGCTGGCTCCCATCCGCGCCAGCGGTTCGGTCATCAGGCCGGCGCCACAGCCGATGTCGAGCGCTGTCTTGCCCGCAAGGGGTGTGCGGCTGCGCGGATCGCCGCCGAAACGGGCCAGCGCGGTATCGCGGACGAGGCGGCTGCGCAGCGGGGTAATCTTGTGCAGCATTGCCGAGCTGCCGGTCGGATTCCACCAATCCGTGGCCAGCTTGCCGAAAAAGGCAGCCTCGTCGGCGGAAATGCTGGGGGCCGAAATTATGCTGGCCATGCTATTCCTCGTCCACCCCAAAGACGGGCTTGCTTGCCAAGGGGAGCAGGCATTTCTATCAGACGTTCAAATTCTTACAACGGCAGTGCTGGAGACCGATGGTCGCAGCGGTGGTGCAGGCAGGGAACAGCGGCAGGCCATGGCGCGTATCGTGATGAAATTCGGCGGCACTTCGATGGCCGGCACTGAGCGCATTCGCGGCGTCGCAGCGCGCGTCAAGCGCGAGATCGACGCCGGTAACGAAGTTGCGGTGGTCGTGTCGGCGATGGCCGGGGAGACCGACCGGCTCGTCGGCTTCTGCCGGGAAGCCTCGCCGCTCGCCGACACGCGCGAATATGATGTCGTGGTGGCGGCGGGCGAACAGATCACCGCCGGCTTGCTGGCGATCACGCTGCAGGCCGCCGGAATCAAGGCGCGCTCGTGGCTCGGCTGGCAATTGCCGATCCACACCTCCGCCGCGCACAGCGTTGCGCGTATCGAAGGCATTGATACCGAAAATGTGTTGGCGGCGATGGCGGCCGGCGAAGTCGCTGTCGTACCCGGGTTCCAAGGATTGGCGGACACTGGCCGGGTAACGACGCTGGGCCGCGGTGGGTCCGATACGTCGGCCGTGGCGCTGGCGGCGGCGCTGAAAGCCGATCGCTGTGATATCTATACCGATGTCGATGGTGTTTACACGACCGATCCGCGTATCGTGCCGCGGGCGCGCAAGCTCGCACGCATTACGTATGAGGAAATGCTCGAACTCGCCTCGGTTGGCGCCAAAGTGTTGCAGACCCGCTCGGTCGAGCTGGCGATGAAGGAAAAGGTGCGGGTTCAGGTGCTGTCGAGTTTCAGCGATGCACCGGGTACGCTGGTTGTTGACGAGGATGAAGACATGGAACGCGAACTGATCGCCGGCGTCGCCTATGACCGCAACGAAGCCAAGGTTACCTTGGTCGGTGTCCCCGATGTGCCGGGCGTCGTCGCCGCCATCTTCGGCCCGCTTGCCCAAGCCAACATCAATGTCGACATGATCGTGCAGAACATCGCCAAGGGTGAAGGCACCACCGACGTCACCTTCACCGTTCCGCGCACGCAATTGCCGCTGTCGCTCGATGTGCTCGAAAAATCGCGCGGTACCATTCAGTTCGCCAAGGTCCTGTCGGATGCGGCGGTCGCCAAGATTTCGGTGGTCGGCGTCGGCATGAAAAGCCATGCTGGCGTGGCGGTGACGATGTTCAAGGCGCTCGCCGATCGTGGCATCAACATCCAGGCGATCACCACATCGGAGATCAAGGTCAGCGTGCTGATTTCAGAAGAATATGTCGAACTGGCGGTGCGCGTGCTGCACACGGCCTACGGCCTGGATGCCGCCGCATGACCCGTCTCGATCGCTTGTCCAGTCGCGGCCGCGCCTTTCTCGGCAGCCGTCACGCCATCATGGCCGGCGCGATGACTTGGGTGTCGGATCGCAACCTCGTCAGCGCGATTTCCAACGCCGGCGGTTTCGGGGTCATCGCCTGCGGGTCGATGACGCCAGCCCTGCTCGATACGGAGATCGCCGCAACACGGGCGCTGACCGACAAGCCGTTCGGGGTCAATCTCATCACCCTTCATCCGCAGATGATGGAATTGATCGCGGTGTGTGCCCGGCATCATGTCAGCCATATCGTGCTTGCCGGCGGGCTGCCGTCGGGTGCCGCCATCGAAGCCATCAAGGCTGCCGGCGCGAAACTGATGTGCTTTGCGCCAACGGCAGCGCTGGCGAAAAAGCTCGTGCGTTCGGGGGCCGATGCGATCGTCATCGAAGGCTCGGAAGCTGGTGGCCACATCGGTCCGGTGTCGCTGGGCGTGCTGGCGCAGGAAATCCTGCCGGTCATCACCGATGTGCCGGTGTTCGTGGCCGGGGGTATCGGTCGCGGCGCCGCCATCGCCGCCTGGCTTGAAATGGGTGCATCGGGCGTCCAGCTCGGCACCCGCTTTGCCGCGTCGGCCGAAAGTGTGGCGCACCCCAATTTCAAAAAGGCATTTTTTCGCGCCTCGGCGCGTGACGCAGTGGCGAGCGTGCAGCTCGATCCGAGGCTGCCGGTCATCCCGGTGCGTGCGCTCAAAAATGCCGGCACCGAAGCCTTTACTGCCAAGCAGCGCCAGGTGGCCGAAGCCGTTGACCGCGGTGAAATGGACCTTGCCGCCGGGCAATTGGCGATCGAACATTATTGGGCGGGGGCCCTGCGCCGCGCCGTCGTCGATGGCGATGTCGAGAATGGCAGCCTGATGGCCGGGCAATCGGTCGGCATGGTGACGAAGGAACAAGGTGTCGTCGACATCATCGCCGAACTGGTCGGCGAGGCTGAAGCCGCGCTGGCTTCGCGGCTGCCGTCGCCCTTGGAAACGGCTGCCTGATGGCCGCAGCCAGCGCTGCCCGCGAGATTCTGCGTCGCCTCCATGAGGTGATGGCGGCCCGGACCGGCGCTGAAGCCAAGTTGAATCAGGTCGTGCAGATCGTCGCGCAGGAGCTGTCGAGCGAAGTCGCCTCGATCTACCTGCTGCGCGACGGGATGCTCGAGCTTTACGCCACGCAGGGCCTCGCGCAATCGGCGGTGCATGTTACGCGGTTGAGCATGGGCCAGGGATTGGTTGGCACTATCGCGGCCACGCGCGAGCCGCTCAACCTTGCCGAGGCCAAGGAGCACCCCGATTTTGCCTATCGTCCCGAAACCGGCGAGGATGACTATCATAGCTTTGCCGGCGTCCCCATCGTGCGCCGCGAAAGCGCCATCGGGGTGCTGGGCGTGCAGCATCGCGAGCCGCGCGATTATGATGAGGTCGAGATCGAGGCGCTGCAGACCGTCGCCATGGTGCTGTCCGAACTCATTCACGGCGCCGGGCTGGTCGATGATGCCCAGGCGGCGCGTGCCCGCGCGGCAAGCTCAGGCCCGCTGCGTCTGGCCGGGTTGAAGCTTGTCGACGGCATGGGGCGCGGCACAGCGGTGTTTCACCAGCCGCGCGTCATTGTCGAACATACCGTTGCCGATGATATCGAGGTCGAGCGCCAGCGCGTCTATTCCGCCTTTGCCCGAATGCGCGAACAGATCGACACCATGATGGGCCAGGCAGAATTCGCCGGCGGCGGCGACCATCACGACGTGCTCGAAACCTATAAGATGTTTGCTTATGACGAAGGCTGGTCACGGCGCATCAACGAGGCGATCGATACCGGCCTGACCGCCGAAGCCGCCATCGAACGCGTCCAGGCGCGTACGCGGGCGCGGATGCGGTCGATCGAAGATCCGTATCTGCGGGAACGCTTGACCGATCTCGACGATCTGTCGAACCGGCTGCAGCGCATCGTGTCGGGGCAATTGGGCACGGCGGCGGCATCCGGGCTGCGCGGTGATACCATCCTCATTGCCCGCAACCTAGGGCCCGCCGAACTGCTCGAATATGACAAACGCTTCCTGAAAGGCGTTGTGCTCGAAGAAGGCAGCCTGACGGCGCATGTCATCATCGTGGCGCGCGCCATGGGGGTGCCGGTGCTCGGCCGGGTGCGCGAATTGTTCGCCGATGTCAGCGATGGCGACGAGCTGATTGTCGATGCCGGCAATGGCGCGCTGATGGTGCGGCCGCAGGCGGCGATGATCAAATCATATCAGGCGACGAGCGTCATCAAGGCGCGCCAGGCCGAACGCTTTGCCAAGGTTAAGGACCTGCCGGCGATCAGCCGCGATGGCCAGCGCATCGCGGTGTTGATGAACGCCGGGCTGGCCGGGGATGCCCAGGCGCTCGATGTGACGGGCGCCGATGGCATCGGGCTGTTCCGCACCGAATTCCAGTTTCTTGTGTCCGCCACCCTGCCGCGCCGCGAACGCCAGCTGGCCTTTTACAGATCGGTGCTCGAAGCCGCCGGCGACCGGCCGGTGGTGTTCCGCACCATCGATATCGGCGGCGACAAGGCAGTGCCCTATCTGTCGGGTGCCGTCGGTGCCGATGATGAAAACCCCGCGATGGGCTGGCGGGCGCTGCGGCTGGCGCTGGGCCGGCCGGCGCTGATGAAGATCCAGGCGCGCGCCCTGCTCGAAGCCGGCGCCGGGCGTACGATCAGCATCATGTTCCCGATGGTCAGCGAGCCGTGGGAATTTGCCGAAGCAAAAGCGCTGGTCGAATCGCAGCGCGCGCTGCTGGCCCGTCACGGGCATGATCTGCCGCTGGCGGTGCGCTATGGCGCGATGATCGAGGTGCCGGCGCTGATCGAAACGCTCGACGTGTTGTTGCCGATGACCGATTTCGTCTCGGTCGGCACCAACGACCTGACGCAGTTCCTGTTCGCCGCCGATCGCGCCAACCCGCGGCTAGGTGACCGCTATGACTGGCTGTCGCCCGCCGTGCTGCGCGTCATCCGCCGTATTGTGCGCGAGGCCGGCGCGGCGAATGTGCCGGTCACCATCTGTGGTGAAATGGGCGGCCGTCCTTTGGAGGCGCTGGCACTGCTGGCGCTGGGGGTAGAGCAATTGTCGATCACCCCGGCGGGGGTCGGACTGATCAAGGCGCTGGTGCGATCCACCGATCTGGGCAAGGTCAAGGCGGCGATGGCCGGTTGGATCGACACACCGGGGCGCGATATCCGCGCCGCCCTGCTGGCCTGGGCGACCAACGAGGCTGTCGAGCTCGCCTGAGGGTGCCGCGCCGGGCATTTTCGAGGCATATGCGGTTTGTAGTTGATGATTTCTGCCACGTCGGGGCGCGGCGAATGACATATGAGCGGCTTTGCTGGTTTCGCTAGACCTTCCGCCCGCCTTCGGCCACCAATAGCGCCATGGGAGTCGTCGATGTCGCTTGATGGGTACAGCCGTTTCACCTTTGCCCGCGAGGGGCGTGTCCTCACCGCGACGATCACCGGCAATAATCCGGTCAATGGTGTCGATGGGCCGATGCACGACGAACTGGCGCGGGTGTTCACCGATCTCCAGCATGACCCGGACAGCGATCTGATCATCCTGACCGGCGCCGGTCGGGCCTTTTGCGCTGGCGGGGATTTTGCCTGGTTCGACGAGCAGATCGCCGATCCGAAAAAATTCCGCGACATCGGCTGGGACGCCAAGCGTATCGTCACTTCGCTGCTCGATATCGAAAAGCCGGTCATCTGCCGGTTGAACGGCGCCGCCGCCGGGTTGGGGGCGACGATCGCGCTGCTCTGCGACATCATCATCGCCGATGAAAATGCTGCGATCGGCGATCCGCATGTCAAGGTCGGTCTGGTCGCAGGGGACGGCGGCGCGGTGATCTGGCCGCAGTTGATCGGCTATGCCCGTGCCAAGGAATATCTGCTGACCGGCGATCTGTTGAAGGCGCCGAAAGCCGCCGAGATCGGGCTGATCAATCATGCCGTGCCGACCGCCGAGCTTGATGCCAAGGTCGCCGAAATGGCGGCAAAGCTGCTCGCCTCCCCACGCTGGGCGGTGCGCTGGACCAAGACGGTGACCAATGCGCCGTTGAAGGCGCTGGTCTCGCAGATGATGGACACCTCGATCGCTTATGAAATGCTGTCGAACATGGCCGCCGACCGCGCCGAAGCGGTCGCCGCGGTGCGCGAACGCCGGCCAGCCAGGTTGACCGGCGAATGAGCCTGCAAAGCTTCACCGACGAACCGGCGCACATCGGCCAGTTGCGCGAGACGATCGCGCGCTTTGTCGCCGAGAAAGCCCCGCGCGAGGCGCGCATCACCTGGGACAAGGCGCATAGCTGGCCGCGCGATGTCTATGCCGAATTGAACCAGCTCGGCCTGACGGCGCTGACAGTGCCGGAAGACTATGGCGGCGCCGGGCAGGATATCGTCGCCGCCATCGCGGTCATCGAGGAGCTGGCGCAGGTCGGGCCGTGCCTTGCCGGGCCGTTCATCCACACGGCCTTCTATGGTGGCATGAACCTGTCGGAGAATGGTTCGGAAGCGCAGAAGCGCGAATATCTGCCGCGGCTGGCGCGGGGCGAATTGTTCTTCGCCTATGGGCTGTCGGAACCCGATGTCGGCGGCGATCTGGCGAGCGTTTCCACCCGCGCCCGGCTGGAAGGCGATACCGTCGTCATCGATGGCGTCAAGCGCTGGTGTTCGGGCGCCGATTGGGCCGATGTCCTCTATACGCTGGTGCGGTCGGGCGAGCCGGGCGACCGTTATCGCAACCTGTCGTTCGTGCTGATCCCCACCGACACGCCGGGCATCACCATGCAGGGCATCCAGCACAGCAATTTGCGCTATATGGCGAGCCAGGATGTGTATTTCGACGCTGTCCGCATACCCGCCGCCAATATCGTCGGCGGGCCGGACATGTGGAACAGGGGCTGGCAATTGCTCGCCGGCCGGGCGCTCGATGTTGAAAAGCTGGAGATTACCGCGGTGGCGTTCGGCATCGCTCGCGCGGCGCTGGCCGAAGCCTGGGAATATGCCCAAGCGCGGGTGCAGTTCGGCAAGCCGATCGCCCAGCACCAGAGCGTGCGCCACAAGCTGGTCACGGCGAAAACCAAGCTGCAGGCGGCGCGGCACATGCTCTATCACGCCGCCTGGCTGGCCAATGAAGGCCGGCCGTGCAGCGTGGAGACCAGCATGGCCAAGCTGTTCGTGGCCGACACCGGGGTCGAGATCGCGTTGATCTGCCAGCAAGTGATGGGCGCCTATGGCCTGTCGGATGCCTTCGACATGGAACGCCATGTCCGCGATCTGCTCGGCATGCCGATCGTCGGCGGATCGAGCGACATGCAGAAGAACAATTTGGCGAGTTTGTTGAAGTTATGACCCTGATTGCCGCCGCGCGCGATCTCGCTCCCGCCATTGTCGCGCGCGCGCCCGAAATCGAGGCGGCGCGGCGTCTGCCTGCCGATCTTGCTGCCGACATGGCTGCCGCCGGGCTGTTCCGCATGGCGGTGCCAAAGAGTCTCGGCGGTGCCGAAGCGCCGCCGGCCGAGATTTTCGCCGTGCTGGAAACGCTGGGCGCCGCCGATGCTGCGACCGGCTGGTGCGCGATGATCGCCGGCACCACCGCGCTCGCCTCGGCATGGCTGCCGGCGCCGCACGCCGCCGAAGTGTTCGGCAACCCGCTCGGCATCAGCGGCGGGGTGTTCGCACCGATGGGCAAGGCGGTTGCCGATGGCGATGATTATATTGTCAGTGGCCGCTGGGCTTGGGCGTCGGGGTCGGCGAACTGCCAATGGCTGACCGGCGGCGCACTGATTTTTGATGATGGCAAGCTGCGCATCTTGCCCAACGGCGCCCCTGACCACCGGATGATGTTCTTCCGCCGTGACGAGGTTGAACTGATCGACACTTGGGACGCCAGCGGCCTGCGCGGCTCCGGATCGGGCGACATGGCGGTAAGCGCGGTCCGCGTGCCCAAGGCGCGGAGCGTGTCGTTCATCACCGACAAACCGCAGGAGAGCGGGCCATTATATGGCTTTCCGCCGTTCGGCCTGTTGGCGCTCGGCATCGCGGCGGTGGCGAGCGGCAATGCCCGCGCGGCGCTCGATGATCTGCGCAGCCTTGCCACCACCAAGAAAGGCGCCGGCTCGTCGCGCACGCTCGCCGAACGCGGCGTCGTCCAGGCCGATTTCGCCAAGGCCGAAGCGCAATTGGCGGCAGCGCGGGCGCTCGTCGATGTGACCATCGCCGAAGCCTGGGGACTGGCGCAGCGGGGCGAGTGCTTCGATACCAATTTGCGCGCCCGGTTGCGGCTGGCGGCAACGCATCTGGTCCGCACCGCGTCGGACGTTGTGCGCAGCGCCTATGACATGGCCGGCGGCACCGCAGTTTATGTCACCCACCCGCTGCAGCGCCGCTTTCGCGATGCCCATGTCGCGACGCAACACATGATGGTCGGCGGTTCGACCTATGAACTGACCGGGCGGGTGCTGCTCGGCCTGCCGACCGACGACGGGGCGCTTTAGAGCGACTCGATATAAGCGCGCACCAGCGCCACGCCTTCATCGTGCGCCACGGTGCGGCCGAACTGCGGCATCATCACGCCGGGTTCGCTCGATTCCATGCGGTGGACCAGGA
>JBMOFG010000004.1:0-18716 GCA_049314415.1 Polymorphobacter sp. | reverse complement strand
CTGTGCCTGCTGTGCACCAATGGCCATTGGGGCGCCTTGTCTTTGTTGATATTTTTGGCCCAACACTATGTAATAAAAAGTAAAAATATTTGGAAGCCAAATGGTGCGCAGATTTTTTTGCGCTAAAGGGCAGCGCCGGCATCGCGACGAATTGACACAGGCGGGCGTCAGGCTAAAGTGTCACACACATGAGAGGCGCGGCGGGGGGCGAAACCGATGGTTCGGACGTTCATGACGCAAGGATCATGTACCGACAGGTGACTGCTCTAACGGCATTCATCTGGCCCGGTCGGCAGCGGTAACGCCAAAGGTCGGGCACATAGCGAAGTCATGAAGGGAGTCGCCACAATGGCAGATGAAAGTGAACGGGTTTACCCGACGGGGCTGACCCCGAAGGAAGCCGAGGAGATTCAGAACGGCTTGATGTGGGGCACCCGCATCTATGCTGCCATCTCCATCCTCGCCCACATCCTGGCGTACATGCTTACGCCCTGGCTCAAGTAAGGGAGAGCGAAAATGAATGAAGGAAGACTTTGGCTCTACGTGAAGCCAACCGTCGGTATCCCGTTGTTCTTTCTGGGCTTCATGCTGGCTTCGCTGCTGGTCCACGCCTCGATCCTGACCAACACCACTTGGTTCCCGGCGTTTTTTGAAGGTGGCGCTGCCGCAGCACCCGCCGCCGCCGCGCCTGCCGCTGAAGCCGCCGCTCCGGCTGCCGAAGCCACGCCGGCTGCAGCAACGACTGAAGCGCCCGCCGCTCAGTAAGCATTTTCGCGCCGGGCAACCGGTGACGAAGCGAGAAGCCGGGGCCGCAAGACCCCGGCTTTTTGATGCGTAGAGCGCAAATAGTACCAAGGCTGATTGCCAACGACCGATCGGGGCAGGACTATGCTTGCCCCCGATGGCGTCAGCGCCACCGGAGGCTGGCACGCCCGGTTATCCTGCGGTTCAACCGGCCGCCGATTGCCGCCACCGCCCCAACAACGGCAGCATCGCGATGATCGTCGCCGCCAGCAGGGCAATTTCAAGCGCATAGACCCAGACATAGCCATTGGCGACGACAGGCCAGCCACGCGCCAGTGGCAAGCCGGCAAAACCATCGCGCAGGCCGCCACCGAGCACCGCGCCCAACCCGGCCGCGGTTGCCTGCACCGCTCCCCAGGCGCCCAATGCCATGCCGACCTGGTCGCGCGGCGCATAATTCATCGTTGCGGTGAGCGTGCCATGGCCGAACAGCCCCGAGCCGAAACCGATCAGCATGACGCCAGCGCTGAACATCGGCACCGATTGCGTCTGCGCCGAGATGATCACCATCATGAAGGCCGGCAGCCCGACCAGCGCGCCGGCACTCGCCATTCGGAACGGGTCGGCACCTTTGCTCAACACCTTCGACGCCAAGCCAAAACCGATGAGGCTGCCAGCAGCGAATGTCGCGGTCAGCTTGGTCGTTGCCCCGACGCCCAGCCCCAACACCTGCCCGCCATAAGGTTCAAGCAGCACATCCTCCATGGTGAAGGCGAGCGTGCCCAGCCCCACCGCCACCAGCCGGCGCATCGCTTGGGCCTGAACGATGAAGGCCTCCCAGCTTTCCCTGAAGGTGGGCTGTACCGGCGGCGGCCCGGTGCGCAGGTGCGCCGGCTGTCGGGCTTCCTGCTTCCAGGTGGCGATGAAGTTGAGAAACACGGTAATCAGCGCCGATGCCTGGATGACCTGGATCAGCCGCCCGGGCGTGAAATCGACCAGAAATGCGCCGAACAGCAGCGCGCTGACGATCGAGCCCAACAGCAGCATGACATACATCAGTCCGACGACATTGGGCTGGTCCTCTTCGGGCGCGAGGTCGGTCGCCAGTGCGAGGCCGACGGTTTGGGTAATATGGATGCCGGCGCCGACAAGCAGGATCGCCAGTCCCGCACACAACCGTCCAACCCATTCCGGGGCCATGTCGGCCTCCATCGACTTGGCCAGCACGAGCAGGGCAAAAGGCATCACCGCCAGCCCGCCGAACTGCAAAACCGTGCCGCGAAAGATGTAGGGCATCCGCCGCCAGCCCAGCGCTGATTGGTGTGTATCGGATTTGTGCCCGATCAGCGCCCGCAGCGGCGCGAACAGCAGCGACAGCGACAACATGATGCCGACCAGCGTCGAAGGCACCTGCAATTCGACGATCATGACTCGGTTGAGCGTACCGACCAGCAAAGTCAGCGACATGCCCACCGAAACCTGGATCAGCGACAGGCGCAACAGCCGCCGCAGCGGCAGATCGGCGCTGGCGGCATCGGCAAAGGGCAGCACTTTTGTGCCCCAGCCCAGCCAGATATTCATGACCCGCCGGTTCATTGGGCTTATCGACTTTACCGTCGCCTTGCCCTGATCAGCCTCGGCCAAAATCCCTACTCCCCCGACGCCGACATGCTTTGGTCGCGCTGCAAACTGAACCGACGCCCGGGTTTTTACAAGCGGTTCGCGAGAGCAAAGCGGCGCCGGTCGCGGACCGGAACCGGGCCGCCCGGCATCGTTACCATTCGAGGCAAATCTTGCCGAAATGCGCTCCCGATGCCTGGTGGCGAAATGCATCGGCAATGGCGTCAAGCGCAAAGCTGCGGTCGATCACAGGCTTGATGCCATTGGCATCAATGGCGCGGATCATCGCCTGCTGCTGTTCGCGGCTGCCGACCGTGAGGCCGTTGATGCGGACATTGCCCCCCATCACCGCTGCGGTCGCCACCGGCCCGGCAAAGCCCGCCAGCACGCCGATCAGCGCAATATTGCCGCGCAACCGCGTTGCCGCGATCGATTGCGCCAGCGTGCCGGCACCCCCGATTTCAACGACATGGTCGACGCCGCGCCCCCCGGTCAGCCGCCGCGCCGTTTCGCCCCAGCTTTCATCGGTCTTGTAGTTGATGAGATGGTCGGCCCCCAGTGCCGCCAGCCGGTCGAGCTTGGCCGACGACGAGGATGTCGCGATGACCGTCGCGCCGGCAGCCTTGGCGAACTGCAGAGCAAAGATCGACACGCCGCCGGTGCCTTGTACGAGCACGGTTTCGCCGGCCATGAGATTGGCTTCGCAATACAGCGCCCGCCAGGCGGTAAGCGCGGCGCAGGTCAGCGTCGCCGCTTCGGCATGGCCATAGCCAGCGGGGACGTGGGTGAAGGCGGTGGCGGGCGCCACCACTTCCTCGCGGGCATAGCCGTCGCAGCGGTCGCCGGGGACTTTCGCCAGCTTTTCCAGCGTCATGTCGCCGCCCGTCCAATCTGGAAAAAAGGTACTGACCACGGCATCGCCGACCTTCAACTCGGTCACTGCGCTGCCGGTCTCGGTCACCACGCCGGCGCCGTCCGACATCGGGATGCGGCCCGCCGGCGTCGGGATGCCGCCGAGGCAGACGATATAATCATGATAGTTGAGCGAACTCGCATGCAGCCGGACGCGGATGTCGCCGGCGTGCAGTGGCGCGCTGTCGGCGGTGGCCATGGTCAGATTGTCGAGCCCGGCAGCCATGAGTCGGATCGCGCGCATGTTGGTCATTCTCCCAAATCTGTACCGATGACGGCTTCGCCCGCCACGGTGGTGCGGTGCATCACCCGCAGATGCCCGTCATAGCCGCCCTCGGCAAAATGCAAAGTCACCCGATTGTCCCACATCAGCAGCGTATCGGGCGCCCAGCGGTGGCGGAATTGGAACGGCGCTTCGACGAGGTGGCGAAACAGATGGCCCAGGATCGCATAGCCTTCATCGCGGGTCATGCCTTCGATGCCGACGGTATAGACCGGCGAGCAATATAATGCGCGGCGACCGGTGACCGGGTGGATACGAACCAGCGGATGCGCCTGCACCGCCTCGGCCGCTTCGCCGGTGACGATCTCCATCGTCCGCCGGGCAGTTTCATTGGCATAGACGCCATCGCGGCCATAAGGCAGCCGCGCCGAATGCAGCGCGGTCAGCCCGTCGCACAAGCGCCGGAAGGCCGGGGACAGCGCTGCATAGGCGGCGGCGCAATCGGCGAACAACGTATCGCCGCCAACCGGCGGGATGACCTTGCCGTGCAGGATCGTCGCGGCCGGCGGGTGGCGCTGGAAGCTCCAGTCGCTGTGCCAGCCGGCGCCGAAATTGGGGGCTGTCTCATCGCCGGCGCGGCGCAGCTCCAGCACATGCGGCCGGCCGGGCAGGGGCTTGATGAACGGGTCCTCGCCGAAATCGCCGAACTGGCGCGTAAAGGCCTCCTGCCCGTCGAGATCGAGCGGCTGGCCGGGAAAGGACAGCACGGCATGGGTGGCAAAGGCGGCCTTCACCGCAGCGAGTGTCGTGGCCGGCAGCGGGCGCGACAGATCGAGCCCGGTGACTGTGGCGCCAAAGCCCGATGCCGCCGGCAAGACTGTGATGGTCATGCGCAGCGTGCCGTCGCGCGGGTGTGCCAAGCGTTGAGCGCGATGCGTTCGTTGCCGGCGGCAATGCCGATCCAAAGCCCGAAATCGACGATCGACAGCAATGCGATATCGGCCATGGTGAAGCGCTCACCGGCGAGCCACGACTTGCCCTGCAACTGGCCGTCAAACCAACCGAGCGCCGCCGCTGCCTGCACGCGCGCCGCCTCGCCCATTGCCGGGATCTGCGCGACCAGCGCCGCGGTCATCGGATGATCATGCTGCCAGGCAAGCCCGACCGGCGTGCCGAGCAGGGTTTCGGCACGCCGGATCCACATGTCGGTTTCGGCGCGTTCAAAGGCGGTGCCGCCGAACAGCGGCGGTTCTGGATGCAGTTCATCGAGATAGCGGCAGATGCTGATGGTTTCGGCAAGCACCCGGCCGTCGGCGAGCTCGAGAAACGGTACCTGGCCGCGCGGGTTTTTCGTCAGCATTTCGGGCGATTTATGCTCGCGCTTCACCAGCGACAGCCGGGTTTCGGGCAGGCTGATGCCTTTGACGCGCAAAAAAGCCGAAACCCGTTGCGGGTTGGGCGCCGGATCGGGCGCTGTCCAGAGCTGCAACGTCTGTCTCCCTTGGTCGGTCACGCTGCGGTGGCGGCCCATCGACTGTTCTTGCCGTGCTTTGGCCGTGCTGGCAATCGTGCGGCAAACCCGCTTGGCAAATGGCGAGGGTGCCATGATCGGCAGCGCGTCTCGGACTTTTCTGCCGCCGGGGGCGGCGTTCCTGGCTGCAGAAGGTCCGGCCACCGACACGGAACATCGACAGGATTAACCCGTCACCGGCGCTTCAGCAGCCCCTCATGCCCCCGCAATGGCCCCCTGATGGGCCCGCGGCGGGCACAAAAGCGCAACCGATGGGCATTGACGGCCTGCTGACGCGCCCTTTTCGCCCGCCTGATGCCCTGCAATACTCCCGCTTCAGGCGCTGACGCTGCGTTGCCATGTCCCGTCCGCCGCGGTTATGATGCGCCATGGACCTCGCTGCGCTGCTTGCCCCCCTGCCGGTTGACCGGTTCCGTTCCGACTTTTTCGGCCAGCAGCCCTGTCATGTGCCGGCGGTGCCCGGCCAGCGCCCGCCGCTCATCGGCTGGGACCGCCTGTCGGAACTGCTCGCGGTTGCCCCGCACTGGACCGAAGGCAACATCAGGATGGTGCTCAACCGCGCACCGATCGGCAGCGATTTCTACATGGACATGTGCCCGACCCAGGCCGGCCCGCAGCGCCGGGCCGATCCGGCCAAGATCGAACATTTCCTCGCCATGGGGGCAACGCTTGTTGCCAATGACGTCGATGCCATCGCACCCGAACTACGCGCCATCGCCATCATGCTGGGGACCGAATTTGCGGCGCTGACCAATGCCAACATCTATGCCTCCTTTGCCGGCGTGCAGGGCTTTGCCAGCCATTATGACCTCCACGATGTCATCGCCGTGCAATGCGCCGGCGAAAAACGTTGGAACATTTATGGCAACCGCGCCGTCAATCCCGTCACGCCGCTGGCCAGCGGCGGGGCGGCGGCGCAGGCCGAAATTGACGCGGCCCGCGGCCCGCTCGCCGCCAGCCTGACAATGAAGCCCGGCGATCTGCTCTATCTGCCGCGCGGGTTTTATCATGATGCCCTCGCCACGGATGGCGCGTCGCTGCACGTCACCTTCGCGCTGGCGCCGCATTCGGGGGAGGGCGTGCTCAAACTGCTCACCGAGGCAGCGCTGCGCGATCCGCAATTGCGCGCCTATCTACCCGATGGCCGCCATGATCCGACCGCGCTTGGCGATCATCTCGCCGAACTGGCAGCGCGGCTCGGGGACATTGTCGCCAGCCCGGGCTTTCGTGATGCCGTCATCGCTGCCCAGCGCGCTCGGCATGGCCACTCGCATCACGTCAGCCTGCCACGGCCGCCCGCGCTCGCTTCCTATGCCCGTACCGAACGCGCCGCCGAAGTGCGCCACCTTGCCGAAGGGGCGATGCTGGTGACCGCGCGCGGCACAGTGCCGCTCGGGCTGGCCTTCGCGCCGGCCGAATACGCCCTCTCCCGCCCGGCCTTTTCTGATATCGAACTGGCAGCCCGCTATCCGCATGTTCCCGCGGCGGAACGGGCGGCGCTCATCACTCTGCTCGAGCAGCAGGGGCTAGTGCAGCGCTATACCGCGGCACTGGGCTGAAGACAGGATATAATGTTGATCGCCAAAGCCATCCGCCGCGACGCCGACAGCATCGCGATGATCGAACAACTCGATGAGCGGCTGCGCTGGCTGTCGGCGTGGACGATCCATCATGCCAATCACCTGCGGCCGAGCCGTGACGGCATCAAGGTCGGCGGCCATCAGGCCAGTTGCGCATCAATGTCGACGATCATGGCGAGCCTGTATTTCGCCGCGCTCGGCCCCAATGACCGGGTGGCGGTGAAGCCGCACGCCGGGCCGCTGCTCCACGCCATCCACTATCTGTTGGGGTCGCAAAGCCGCGAGCAATTGATGGGCTTCCGCGCGCTGCACGGCGCGCAAAGCTATCCCAGCCGCACCAAGGACGTGATTCCGGTGGATTTTTCCACCGGCAGCGTCGGGCTGGGGGTCGCCGTCACCGCCTTTGCTTCGCTGGTCCAGGATTATCTGGTTGCCCATGGCGGCCTTGCTCAGGCCGATACTGGGCGGATGATTGCGCTGATGGGCGATGCCGAGCTTGACGAAGGCAATATCTATGAATGCCTGATCGAGGGTTACAAGCACGACATCCGCAACTGCTGGTGGATTGTCGACTACAACCGCCAGAGCCTCGACCACACTACCGCTGACCGCATGTTCCGGCGTTTTGACGACATCTTCGAAACCTGCGGCTGGCGGGTGATCACCGTCAAGCACGGCCGCCGCCAAAAAGCCGCCTTTGCCGAACCCGGCGGCGCGGCGCTCGAAGCCTGGATCGACAATTGCCCCAATGTGGATTTTGCCGCGCTGACTTATCAGGGCGGCGCGGCGTGGCGGACGCGGCTGACCGCCGATATCGGCAGCAAGCGTGGGGTGGCAGCGCTGCTGGCGCGGCGCGACGATGACGAACTGGCGCGGTTGATGACCGATCTGGGCGGTCATTGCGTTGAATCCTTACTTGCCGCCTATGCCGAAGCCGCGGCGAGCGATCGGCCGGCGCTGATCATTGCTTATACCGTCAAGGGCAAGGGCCTGCCGCTCGCCGGGCACAAGGACAATCACGCCGGCCAGATGAACGCGCCGCAGATGGCGAGCCTGCGCGTGACCCTCGGCATCGCCGAGGGCGAGGAATGGGAGCCCTGGGCCGGTATCGGCGACAACCGGCGCGGCGCGCTGCAGGCCTTTGTCGCAGCCTCGCCGGCGGCACGACTGGCGCGTGACAAGGCCTTTGAGCCGGTGGCAGTGCCGGCAATTACCGCGCCCGAAGGCAACGAACAATCGACCCAGGCAGCCTTCGGGCGCATCCTCCTCGATATCGCCAAGGCCGGCGGGCCGCTCGCCGACCGCATCGTTACCACCTCGCCCGATGTCACCGTGTCGACCAACCTTGGCCCCTGGGTCAACGCGCGCGGACTGTTCCGGCGCGGCGAGCTTGCCGATGTGTTCCGCGCCGCCAAGATTCCGTCCCCGCAGAAATGGAGCGGGGACAGTGCCGGCCAGCATGTCGAGCTCGGCATCGCCGAGAATAATCTGTTCCTCATGCTGGCAGCGGCCGGCCTTTCGGCACCGCTGTTCGGCACGCGGCTGCTGCCGATCGGCACCGTCTATGACCCCTTCATCGCGCGCGGCCTCGATGCGCTGAACTATGGTTGCTACCAGGATGCGCGCTTCCTCCTGGTAGCGACACCCTCCGGGCTGACACTGGCGCCCGAAGGCGGCGCGCACCAGAGCATCAACCCGCCGCTGATCGCCATGGGGCAACCCGGGCTGACGATGTTCGAACCCGCCTATGCCGATGAACTGGCGGCGCTGATGCACTGGTCGTTCGGGCACATGCAGGCCGAAGACGGCAGCAGCGTCTATCTGCGGCTGACGACGCGCAATCTCGTGCAGCCGGTGCGGACCGATGATGGCTGGCGGGCGGGGACCATCGCCGGCGGTTATTGGTTGAAGCCGCCGGGGGCAGGGGCCGAGGCGGCGATCGTCGCGATGGGCGCGCTGCTGCCCGAAGCGCTGGCGGCGTGGGAGGCGCTGGCCGATGATGTGCCGGGGCTGGGGTTGCTCGTTGTCACCTCGCCCGACCTGCTGCATCGCGGCTGGAGCGCGGCCGGGGCAGCGCGTTGGACCGGCAAGGTGCTGCCGTCGCATGTCGAAACATTGCTCGGCGTGTTGCCGGCGGGGGCGCGGCTGGTGACTCTGCTCGACGGATCGCCGGCGGCGCTGTCATGGCTTGGCGGCGTGCGCGGGCAACGCGTCGTGCCGCTGGGGGTCGATCGCTTCGGTCAGAGCGGGGATTTGCCCGATCTGTATCGCGAATACCGGCTCGAAAGCGAGGCGATCATCGCCGCGATGGCGGATGCGTTGGTGAACTAGCCCCTTTTTTACGCAGGCGGGAAAGGGGGCTCAGCCTCTGTAAGCCCGGTTCAACTTCCGCATCCCGCCGATCCAGCGATCATAATCCGCCGTCTTGCGGCGCATGTAATCAAGCACTTCGGCGTGCGGCAAAATCAGGAATGTCTCATCCGCCAGCGCCTTGACGCAGCATTCGGCGAGCACTTCCGGCTCCATCATGCCGTTGATGCTGGCGACGCCATCGGGGTTACCTGCGGTCATCGCGGTGCGCACCGCCTGGGGGCAGAGCACCGAGACCTTGATGCCATCATCGCCATGGGTCAGCGCCAGCCATTCGGCGAGGCCGACCGCGGCGTGCTTGGTGACGGCATAGGGCGCCGAGCCGATCTGCGAGAGTAGCCCAGCGGCGCTGGCGGTGTTCATGAGGTAACCGCCGCCGCGCGCCACCATGCGCGGCACGAGATGGCGCGCGGCCCAGACATGCGCCATGACATTTATGTCCCAGATCTTCTGCCAGCCCTCGTTGCTGGCTTCCGCCCCACCGGCGATGCCGATGCCGGCGTTGGAGCAGAACAGATCGATGGGGCCGTGGTCGGCCTCCACGGTTTCGATCAGGTGCTGGATATCGGCTTCGTGCGAGACATCGGTGCGGAACGACACGCCGCCGACCGCTGCCCCCGTCGCCGCGGCGCCCGCGCCATCGATATCGGCACAGACGATCAGCTTGGCGCCTTCGGCAGCAAAACGCCGGGCGAGTGCGGCACCAATGCCGCTGGCGGCGCCGGTGATGACGATGATCTTGTCGGAAAGTTGCATGTTGTGATCGTTCCCCTGCCCAAATATCGGGTAGCGCTTGCCGCGCGATTGGCGCAGCCTGTGGGGTGTCGCCTCTCGATGCAACAGGAAAACTTGATGACGGTCCATGTTCTGCCCACCACCAGCCCCGAAACTGAAGCCGCGCTCAACCAGCTGGCCATGTCGCGCGAATCGCAGCCGCTGTTCGAAGCGGTGAAGCGCCATATCGCCGACAATGTCGAACCGATGGCCGAGGAATTCTACCGCCTGGGTGAAGGCCGTGCCGAGCGCTGGAGCTGGGCGCCGGGGCAGCTGGAACTGCTCGAAGTAGCCAAGAACAAGGCCAAGGCATCGGGCCTGTGGAACTTCTTCCTGCCCGATTCGGAGATCGGCCGGGGGCTGACCAACCTCGATTACGCCTATATCGCTGCGGAACTCGGCAAGCAGCCGCTGGCGTCCGAAACGCTCAACTGCTCGGCCCCCGATACCGGCAACATGGAAGTGCTCGAGCGCGTCGGCACGCCGGCGCAAAAGGAACGCTGGCTGAAGCCGCTGCTAAACGGTGAAATCCGGTCGTGCTATGCGATGACCGAGCCCCATGTCGCCTCGTCGGATGCCAAGAACATCAGCACCCGCGCCGAATTGGTGAAGGGCGAATGGGTCATCAACGGCGAGAAATATTATATCTCGGGCGCCGGTGATCCACGCTGCAAGATCATGATCTGCATGGTCAAAACCAACCCCGATGGCCCTGCCTCGGGCCAGCAGTCGCAGATCCTGGTGCCGATGGACACGCCCGGCGTGCAGGTGCTCGGGCCGATGACGGTGTTCGGGCACGACCATGCGCCGCGCGGGCATATGCACATCAAGCTCGACAATGTCCGGGTGCCCGAGGAGAATATCCTGCTCGGCCCGGGTCGCGGTTTCGAGATTTCGCAACTTCGGCTGGGGCCGGGCCGCATTCACCATTGCATGCGCGCCATCGACCAGGCCGAAAAGGCACTCGACCTGATGGTCAAGCGCGCCACCGCGCGGGTCGCCTTCGGCAAGCCGATCATCCAGCTCGGCAAGAACCTTGAAACCGTGTCGCGCGCGCGGATCGAGATCGAGGCCATGCGACTGATGGTGCTGAAGGCAGCGCGCGCCATGGACGTGCTCGGCAACCGCGAAGCCCGCGTCTGGGTCAGCATGGTCAAGGCGATGGTGCCCGAACGCGTCGCGACGATCATCGACCAGGCGATGCAGATCCACGGCGCCACTGGCGTATCACAGTGGAGCCCCTTGTCACAGATGTACACCGATGTCCGGCACTTGCGCTTCGCCGATGGTCCCGACGAAGTGCATCACATGGTCGTCGGCCGTGCCGAACTGGGCCGTCACTGATCGCGGCGGCGGTATCGAGGGCCTTCGGCGGTTTTTAAGCACCTCCGTCGGCAGAGGCCGCTCGTTCCAGGCTCCGTTCGATCAGCGTGCTGACCGGCAACGCACTTTTTTTGTTGTTGCCGATGATCAGATGGCGGCTGGAGCCAAGGCCCCAGCCGCCTGAGGCACTTGCCAGCGACCTCTGCATTAACCGCCAGCTTCAAGCCTTGGTCAAAAGCCCGCGCAGGATCACGCGGGTCTCGGCATCGATGCTGCCATCGATGTTTGCGGGACGAAACCGGCGCTGGAAGGCGATGACGGCGGCGCGTGGCTCGGTCACGTCATAGCCATAGCGTTGCAGCGCGGCGAGCGTGCCGGCATCGGTCCAGTTGGGATCGAAGCCGCCTGCTGGCACCGCCACGGCCAAACCGGCCCGGGCGAGCCGTGCCCAATCGAACAATTCACCCGGATCATCCTTGCGTGCCGGGGCAACATCGCTGTGCCCGACGACGTTCGACGGGTCGATGCCAAAGCGTGCGACAGCGGTGGCGACAAGCTCTTCCACCGCCGCCATCTGTTCGGCAGGGAAGGGGCGATAGCCGAATTCATGCCCCGGGTTGACGATTTCGATGCCGATGCTGGCGCTGTTGACATCGGTTATGCCGCGCCACCACGCCTTGCCGGCGTGCCAGGCGCGGCTGCTCTCATCGACAAGGCTGATGATCTGGCCATCTTCGGCGACAACCCAATGCGCCGATACCTTGGCTTGCGCGTCGGTCAGGCGGTCGAGTGCCTCGGCAGCGCTCTGCATGCCGGTGTAATGAAGCACCAGCATCGATACCGGGTGGCGGCGGATATCGAAATTGGGGCTGGGGCGGACGATCATGCGTTGATCATATCCTGCTTCTGCGCGTTGTCATCATCGCGCCCCCGCGCGTTGTCATCATCGCGCCTCTGCGCGGTGCGCAGCGTGATGATGCCAACACCGATGATGGTCAGGACGCCGCCAATGATCATCTGCGGCGTGATCGGCGTGCCGAAAACCGCCATGCCGACCATCACCGACAGCAGGGGCGTCGGCAGTGTCAGCGGTGATACGGTCGATACCGGGTAGCGCTGGAACAGCCAACTCATCCCGCCATGGCCGAGCAGCGACGCACCAAGCGCCGAATAGGCCAGCCAACCCCAGGTCGCCGGCTTGAGATCAACGACATGGGCCAGCGCACCGGGTTCAAAGACGATGCTGGCAGCCAGCAGCACCGGCACGCTGATCAGCGCCAGCCAGGCATGGATGGTCAGTACCGAGATGCCGGCAAGCTTGCGGAACAGCAGATTGCCTGCCGCCCAGGCAAGCGAGGCAGCAACCGTCAGGAACAAGGCGACGCTTTCATGGGCAATGGCCGGATCAAAACCCATGACCGCCACACCGGCGAAGCATAGCGCCACGGCGGTGATGCGCGGCCAGCGGATCCGTTCACGGTAAATGACGACGGCGAGCAACAGGCTGAACGGCACCCCCAATTGCCCGGCGATGGCCAGCGCCGAGACATTGTCCGCCAGCGCGAACGACAGCCCGCCCAGCCCCATGAACAGCGCGCCGGCCACCAGCCCGGTGACCAGTATGACCCGCATCCGTCCCGGCTGCCAGCGCAGCCATCGCAGGCATACCAGCAGCACAATGCCATAGCGCAGTGCCACCGCTGTCAACGGCCGTGCATCCTCTACCGCCAGCTTTACTGCCACTAGGTTGAAGGCCCAGACCAGATCGATCAGCAGGATGAGCGCTAAATGGCGGGGTTTCATGCGCCGGCGCGGCCTGTCGCACGGGCATAGGCGGTGTTGATCACCGCCATGCGGGCTTCGGTGACGCGGATGAACTCGGACGGCACGCCTTCCGCGAAGTGGCGATCGGGGTGATATTCGCGCACCAATGCGTGATAGGCGCGGCGCAGCGTGGCGGCATCGGCGCCGGGTTCGACTCCCAGGATTGTCCAGGGATCATCTTCGGCCGGAGCGGTATGGCGGTTTCGTACCCGCGCAGCGGCGACGGCATCGAAGCCCAGCCGCGCCGCAACCTTGTCGAGATAATCGAGTTCGCGCGGATCAAAGCCGTCGGCGGCGGCGATCAACCACAGCGCATCGAGCAGGTCTTCGAGCAGCGGCGAGCCCGGGCCGATCAGGCTGGCGGCCTGTTCGGCATAGGCTTCGAACCCTGCGACCGATTGCTGGGCGAGTTCATAAAAGCGCCGGGCATTGCCGGCTTCGCCGTGGAACAAGCGCTGGAAGGTGGCGAATTCGGCCGGCGAGGCATCGCCATCGGCGCGCGCCATCTTGGCGGCGAGCGCAATGGCGGCGATGGTAAAGGCGACCCGGCGGCGTTCCGGGCAGGCGGCGCGGCGCACGCCAAGGTCGATCGCGCCGCCCGCCGCTGCGCCGGCCAGCGCGCCTAACGGCCCGCCGAGCAGCAGCCCGGCGGCTGCACCCGCCAGGGTTGCCCAGATGCTCATAAGGGGAAACGCCGCTTCACCGCTCGGTCTTAGGCGATTGTGCTGCGCTGGTCACCCGGGCGGCGGTGTAAATTTCGCCCGGGTGACCGGCTGGCCGCGTCGGCAGTATCGCGGATCGGGCTGTCGTCCGATGGTGCGATTCCGGCATTCTGCCGGCGACGCTGCACATGATCTACACCTCTAATCTGCCTCTGGCGTCATCGGGCTGCTGCCACTAACCTGTTGCCAACGCTGGGGGACTGACATGAAACTCACCGACATCGGCCTGTTCGGCCATCTGCTGGCCTTTCTGGGTTTTTCCGGGCTTGCCGTATCGGCGCTATGGCGTGACACCGCCAGCGCGGCGGCGCGCTGGATGAGTTTTGCCGCCGCGGTCACCGCGCTCTGGGCGCTCACCTTTGTTCTCACGGTCTTCGATCCGGCGCGTTTCGCGTTCTGGCTGACCGCGGCCGGCACATTGCGATCGGCGGGCTGGATCGGCTTTCTTGTCGCGATGCTGCGCCCGACCTGGCAGCGCGACAGCCGGCTGCGTTTCAACTTTGTCTTCGCCGGTGTCATGGGCGGTATCGTGTCGCTGCAACTGGCGCTCGATCTGTTCGGCGGTACGTTTCTTGTATTGGTCGGCGAAAGCTCGCCAATAGCGCCACTGTTTAACATTTTGCGTATGACCGTCGCGGTTGCGGGACTGGTGCTTGTCCAGAACATGTTCGTGAACGCCGAAGATGACGGGCGCGACGCGGTGCGGCTGCTGGCCATCGCGATGTCGGGCATGTTCATTTACGATCTCAATTTCCACACTCTGGCGTATCTGGTGCCGCCGCCATCGAGCGATCTCTACAATATCCGCGGTACTGTTTTCGCGCTGCTGGTGCCGCTGTTGCTGATCGCTTCACGCGAAGGCTGGGCGGCGCGCATGCAGGTGTCGCGCCAGGTGATGTTCCACACCCTCTCCTTCTCGGTGATCGGGATGTATCTGATCGCTATGGCGCTGCTCGCCTATGGCCTGCGGCTGTTCGGCGGTGACTGGGGGCGCCTTTTCCAGGTCACTTTCCTGTTCGGCACCATCGTTTTGGGCGCCATCATCCTGTTCAGCCCGCGGTTTCGCGCCGCGCTGCGCCTGATGATCGCCAAGAATTTTTTTGCCTACAAATATGATTACAGGCTGGAATGGCTGCGCTTTATTGCCACCGTGTCGCGTACGCCGACTGGCCCCGGTGCCAGCGACAGCGCCGCTGCCCTTAACAACCGCGTCATCCAGGCCGTGTGCGCAGTGGTCGATTCCCCCGCTGGTGTGCTGTTCGTAGTCGATGACGAAGCGTCGGCGCTGGCGCCGGTGGCGGAATGGCAGACGCGCAACCTTGACCCCGAAGCGCTGGCGCTCGATTCGCCCATGGTAACGTTTCTCGCCGATCATCAGCGCATCATTGATTTCGACGAAATTCGCGCCGGGAAGGGGGATTATGGCGATTTTCCGCTGCCCGGCTGGATTGCCGTCAATCCGCGCATTTGGCTGGCGGTGCCGCTGACCCATCTCGATACCATGGTCGGCGTGCTGATTGTCGAGCGCTCGCTGGTGCCGCGCAGCCTGAATTGGGAAGATTTCGACCTGTTGCGCACCCTTGGCCGCCAGGCAGCCAGCTATATCGCTGAATCCTCGACCCAGATGGCGCTCGACGCTGCCGCCAAATTCGAAGAATTCAATCGGCGTTTCGCCTTCATCATGCATGATATCAAGAATTTGGTCAGCCAATTGTCGCTGGTGGCGCGCAACGCGGAACGCCATGCCGAAAACCCCGAATTTCGTGCTGATATGGTCAAGACGCTGCAAAGTTCGGTCGGCAAGATGAACGATATGTTGGCCCGCCTGTCGCAGCGGCCGGGCAGCCGAGGCAGCCCCGATTGGAAGCCAGTTGCTGTGGCCGCGTTGGTGGAACAGGTCGTCGCGATCAAGCATGAGGCGCATGCGTCGTTAACACTGGCAATTGCCAAGGATGAAAGCATCCGAAACCGACGCATAATCGGAGATCCGGTGCAAATAGAGCAATTATTTCTGCATCTTGTTCAGAATGCGATCGACGCGTCGGCGCCGGGAGCGCCGATCCGGGTGGCGATCGACACGCACGACGAAGCCGGCAAGGAACGCGTCATTTTCCGCATCGAGGATCATGGCAGCGGCATGTCCCCCCTTTTTGTTCGCAATGAATTGTTCGAGCCGTTCCGGTCGACAAAGCCCAATGGTTTCGGCATCGGCGCTTATGAAGCGCGCGAGATCGCGCGCAGCCATGGCGGCCGGCTCGAGGTGGCGAGCCGCGAAGGCGAAGGCACGGTCTTCACCGTCACGCTGCCGCTTGCCGCCACGCAGCAACTCGCCGACACGGCGGTGACCGCGCCATGACGACATCGCGCAAACTGCTGGTCATCGAGGATGACGAAGGGCTGCAGCGCCAGTTGCGCTGGGCCTTTGACGATTATGAAGTCATCATCGCCGGATCACGCGACGCCGCCATCGCGGCGCTGCGCGCCTGCGATCCGGATGTGGTGACGCTCGATCTGGGCCTGCCGCCTGATCCTGATGGCGTCACGGAAGGCTTTGCGACGCTTGACGAAATCCTGCGGCTGCGACCGGCGACCAAGGTGATCGTCGCTTCGGGCCATGGCGCGCGCGAAAGTGGCCGGCGGGCGATCGCCGAGGGAGCATTCGACTTTTACCAAAAGCCCGTCGATATCGACGAACTCGGCATGATCGTGCGCCGCGCCTTTCATGTCGCAGATCTCGAGACGGAGAATCGCCGGCTCGTCGAAGCGGTCAACGCCGGGTCTGGCGATCTCCTTGGCGGCGTCATCACCTGCGCGCCAGCGATGCTCAAGGTGGCGCGGATGGTCGAACGGGTGGCGACCGCGCAGGTCTGCGTCATGCTGCTGGGCGCCAGCGGCACCGGCAAGGAATTGCTGGCGCGCGGGCTGCACAATGCGTCCGGGCGCGCCGGCAAGCCGTTTGTCGCGATCAATTGCGCGGCCATCCCCGCAAATCTTCTCGAAACCGAACTTTTCGGTTATGAAAAGGGCGCTTTCACCGGTGCGGTCAAGCAGCAGGCGGGCCAGATCGAACTTGCCGAGGGCGGTACGCTGTTCCTCGACGAAGTCGGCGATTTGCCATTGTCCCTGCAGGTCAAGCTGCTGCGCCTTCTGCAGGAACGGGTGATCGAACGCTTCGGCGGGCGCAAGTCGATCCGGGTCGATGTGCGCATCGTATGCGCCGCCAACCAAAGCCTTGAGGCTGTGATCGCGGCACAGAAATTTCGCGAAGACCTGTTCTACCGGCTGGCCGAAATCGTCGTGCGCATTCCACCGCTCGCCGAACGCCCGGGCGATGCGGTGCTGCTGGCGCATCATTTCCTCGCCAAGTTTTCGCGAGAGAATGGACGCAATTTCAAGGGATTTTCCCCCGACGCCATTGCTGCGATCAGCGATTGGGGCTGGCCCGGTAACGTGCGTGAGCTGGAAAACCGAGTGAAGCGGGCGATCATCGTGGCCGATTCGGCGCGCTTGACCGCCGCCAATCTCGATCTTGGCCGGCTCGCGGATGAACCGCCGCTGTCGTTGAAGGCCGCGCGCGAGGCTGCCGACAAGGCAGCAATTCGCCAGGCTCTGGCGCGGACGGAAAGCAATGTCAGCAATGCCGCCAAGGTGCTGGGTATCAGCCGGCCGACCCTTTACGACCTCATCAAGCAATATGGACTGGAAACGGTGTAAGCGCATGCTCTTCCCGCAAGAACGGGAGACGACAGGGGTCTGCCAGCGCTTGCATCGCGGCGCGGCATGGCCTAAGCGCGCCCTTCGGTCGGAGCGTGGCGCAGCCTGGTAGCGCACTTGACTGGGGGTCAAGGGGTCGCAGGTTCGAATCCTGTCGCTCCGACCAGCCTTCCCCCAGATGTTGAAAATTGTGAAATGGTGCCGCCAGCGACGCTTTTTGCGTGCGCCTATCCATAATATTGGTACATTTAACTTGACTATAATAACCAATATGGATATAAAATCCACCTGATTTCATCTCAGGAGTGCGGCATGTCCGATCCGGAAGTCCTGCTCACAGCATTGTTGCGGCGGGAAGGTGGTTTTGTCGATCATCCCGATGATCGCGGTGGGCCAACCAACTTCGGCATTACCAGCGAGGTCGCCCGCGCGGCGGGCTGGCGCGGGCCGATGCAGGCGCTGCCGCGCGACGTGGCGCTGAACATCTATCGCCGGCGTTATTGGTCTGGCCCACGCCTCGACTCCCTCGCCGACATCGCGCCCGCCGTCGCCGCCGAGGTTTTTGATACCGGAGTCAACATGGGGGTCGGTATCGCCATTCGCTTCCTGCAACGCAGCCTCAATGTCCTCAACCGCCAGCAGCATGATTGGCCCGATGTCGTGGTTGATGGCCGCATTGGCGCGGCCACGCTAGCAGCCGTCACGGCCTTGCTCGGGCAGCGCGGCGCGGCGGGCGAACGTGTTTTGCGGTGCGCGCTCAATGTTCTGCAGGGCGCCCGCTACATCGAAATCGCCGAAAAGCAGCCGGCGCAACAAGTCTTTGTCTTTGGATGGCTGTCGGAGCGCATCGCATGATGCGCTGGTGGCGCGATCCGCAGTGGCGGCGCACCTTGCTGGCGCTGGTTTTTGCCGCAGCTGGCGCGGTGTTGACGGCCCAAAGCCTGTGGCTCGCCCATGCTGTGCTCGACGGGTCCTGGCCGGCGGAGCTGGCGGTGGCGCGGCTGCGCATTATCGGCATGGCGCTTTATGCCAGCCTTATGCTGACCGGTCTCGTGTTGACCGGGCTGAGCATGACGGTGGCGCTGCGCCAGGTGTCGGCGCGCTTCATGGGGGCCGATATCAGCGCGGTGGGCGGAGGGGAAGACAAGCCGTGATGACATTGCTCGCTTTGGCGCAGCGACTGCCGCGCGCGGTCTGGGCGTCGGCGGCGACAGCACTGCTGCTCGCCGGGCTCGCGCTGTGGCATCGCGGCGAGATCCGTGCCGCACGCGCCGACGGCGCGCGGGTGCAAGCCGCCAGCGATGCGGCGCAACTGCGCGCCGCCGCCGATCGGGCCAGCGCCGACCAGCGCCGCATTATCGCCGCCACCGCCGCCCGCC
>JBMOFG010000003.1:0-19637 GCA_049314415.1 Polymorphobacter sp. | reverse complement strand
GGCCGCAGCGATGCGGTGATCATCAAGGACATCACCAACGGCTCGAACTGCGCATTGGTGCCCAAGGTTCCCGGCAATGCGGCCGGTGCCAATGGTTATGTCACTGCTGTGAACAGCGCACTTGGCCTGCGCGGACCCGCCAGCTTTGGCGCCGACAGCGGCCTCAACGGCGCAACCGGCGCGTTCAGCATTTGCTCGGCGCTCGCCGGCAATGCCGCCGCCGCCGGCATGGACGTGTTGTTCGCCGGGGTGGAGGTCAACATCAAGGGCAACCAGTTGCCGCAAGCACCGACATTCAAATTCTCGACCGGCGCTCAATACACGGTCGAAATGGACAATGGTATGTCGGTCGTGCCGCGTGTTGATCTTGCTGTAACTGGCACCAGCTTTGGCAATATCTTCAACGGCTCGATCAACCGGATCTCGAGCTACTCGGTCGTCAACGCACAGGTCCAAATCAACGGCAAGGACGACAAATGGTACGCCCGCGCCTATGTGCAGAACCTGACCAACAACAGCGCCACCACCGGCCTGTATGTTACTGACCAATCGTCGGGGTTGTTCACCAACATCTTCACGCTCGAACCCCGCCGCTACGGCGGCGTAATCGGCGTGCGTTTCTGATCAGCTTGCCCTAACGGGAGTGAAAGGGCGGGATCAAAGGTCCCGCCCTTTTCATTTGAATCGATCATGACGAAACCTGCGACGATCGCGGCCGACACGCCGGCGGGTGCATTGACTTTTGCCTGCAAAGTCGCGAATGCCGCAATCAACAAGGTCGACCGGTCGTTCGGGCGCTTTGCACAAGGAACCCCATGAGCTTTGCAGATCTGGGCCTGTCGGAGGAATTGCTCCGCGCGGTTGCCGATAGTGGCTATAATGACCCGACCCCGATTCAGCGTCAGGCCATCCCGCCGGTTCTGATGGGCCGTGACATTATCGGTGTTGCCCAGACCGGCACAGGCAAGACCGCTTCATTCGTGCTGCCGATGATCGACATTCTGGCCGAAGGTCGCAGCCGGGCGCGCATGCCGCGCTCGCTCATCCTGGAACCGACGCGTGAACTGGCGCAGCAGGTCAGCGAGAATTTTGACAAATATGGCAAGTATCACAAGCTGAGCATGGCGTTGCTTATCGGCGGCGTGAGCATGGGCGACCAGCTTGCGGCTCTCGAAAAAGGCGTTGATGTCCTCATCGCCACCCCAGGGCGGTTGATGGACTTGTTCGGCCGCGGCAAAATCATGCTCAACCAGTGCAGCCTGCTCGTTATCGACGAAGCGGATCGGATGCTCGACATGGGCTTCATCCCGGACATCGAAGAAATCTGCACCAAGCTGCCGTCGCCGCGCCAGACATTGCTGTTCTCGGCAACGATGCCGCCACCGATCAAGAAGCTGGCCGACAAGTTCATGGACAGTCCGCGATTGATCGAAGTCGCCCGTCCAGCCTCGACGAATACGTCGATCACGCAATATGTCGTAGAGACCAGCGCGCGCGGCAAGCGCGAGGTATTGCGCGGCCTGTTGCGCGACCCGGAAGTGCGCAACGCCATTATCTTTTGCAACCGCAAGCGCGACATCAAGGAACTCGTCGACAGTCTGAAGCGCAGCGGCTTTGCCGTCAGCCAGATCCATGGAGACATGGATCAATCCGACCGGATCAAGGAACTTGATCGCTTCAAATCGGGTGACATCACAATTATCGTCGCGTCAGACGTGGCGGCACGCGGCCTCGACATTCCCGGCGTCAGCCATGTCGTCAATTATGATGTGCCGCACCATGCCGAAGATTATGTCCATCGCATCGGCCGCACCGGCCGCGCCGGTCGCACGGGTATCGCTTACACGCTGGCAACCGAAGCCGAAGCCGAGAATCTTGCCGAAGTGGAGAAACTAATCCACCAGAAGATCCAGCGCTACAGTGGCACCGAAGCAACGCCAGTCGAACTAACGCCAGTCGAACTCAAGCCAGCCGATAGCGAAGTCGCGGTAAAGTTCTCTGCCGAGGCCGAAGCCCCGCCGACCAGTGACGCCGAAGAACGGCTGCCAAGGCGCCGCCGTGGCGGTCGCGGCCGCAAGCGTGAGGGCGGCGAAGCCATTGTGGAGCCCTTGGCCGCGGCAACCGTCACCGCCGCACCGACACCGGCACGCGAGCAGCGGCGCGATGAACCTGGTGACATACGTCCGCCACGTACCGCGCCGCACACGATGCGGGAAGCATCCCGCGACCCGATTCGGGACTATCGCGGCGCCCGTCGTGATGAAGGACGGCGCGTCGATCGCCGCGATCGGGACGATGGCGAAAGCTTTGTCGGCTTTGGCCCCGAAGGCATTCCCGGATTCCTGACGCACAAGGCGACAATGGTGCGCTGAAGCAATGGCGCCCCGCTTTTCCATCCGCTAGCATGGCGGCGAAGCGAGGACCGCCATGACAATCAAACTGACCATAAACGGCAAGGTGCAGACGGTCACCGCCGATCCCGACATGCCACTGCTCTGGGCATTGCGCGACATACTTGGTATGACTGGCACCAAATTCGGCTGCGGCGCAGCTTTTTGTGGCGCCTGCACCGTTCATCTCGATGGCGATCCGATACGCGCCTGCCAGACGCCGGTTGGCAGCATCGGCAACGGCAGAATCACCACGATCGAAGGTTTGGCAGCTGATCCGATGGGTCGGCGACTGCAGGACGCCTGGGTGGCGCTTGATGTCCCACAATGCGGCTATTGCCAAGCCGGCCAGTTGATGACCGCCGCAGCGTTGCTGCGCAGTACACCGCGCCCCGATGATGCCCAGATCGACGCCGCGATGGCCGGCAATCTTTGCCGGTGCGCGACCTACCCGCGCATTCGCGCCGCCATCAAACAGGCTGCGGGAGAAAAGGCATGACTATCGACCTTGATCGCCGCACCCTCCTTTTCGCCGGCGCGGCTGCGGGTGGCGGGCTATGGGTGGGGCTCGACGGAGCCGCCGCAGATACTGTGCCCAATTTGTCAATAAACCCCTGGGTGAAGATCACGGCCGATAATCGGATCATCATCACGTCTCACAATCCTGAAATCGGCCAGGGCATCAAGACATCGATTCCCATGCTGGTCGCTGAAGAACTTGATGTTGATTGGGCCCAGGTCGAGATTGTACAGGCCCTCGCCGATGCATCAATCTATGGTCGACAGGTCGCAGGCGGCAGCATGGCGACGACGCTGCAATATGATGCACTTCGCCGCGTCGGTGCGGGCGCCCGCGCCATGCTGGTTGCGGCCGCAGCTGCCGCTTGGGGCGTACCGGCAGTCGAGATCACCACGAGTGGAGCTATGCTCCGCCATGCGTCGGGCAAATCAGCCAGTTATGGCAGCATGGCCGCCGCAGCGGCACAATTGCCGCCCCCCGACGCTGCAAAACTGGAGTTGAAAGACCCTCGCACCTTCAGGTTGGTAGGCACGCCGGTTTCGGGCGTGGACAACCGTGCCATCGTTACCGGCAAGCCCTTGTTCGGTATCGATGCGCAGTTGCCGGGTATGAAGTTCGCCGTCTACCATAAACGCGGCATCGCCGGGGCGGAGGTCAAATCGGTTGATCTTGCCCCGGTCAAAGCCCGAAAAGGCGTTAGCGACGCCTTTGTCGTTGCCGGCAATTCGGATCTGGCGGGCGGCATCGCCATCGTCGCTGATTCAACCTGGGCTGCTATGGCCGCCCGCGATGCGCTGCAGCCCGAATGGACCGAGGGTGCCGGCGCCTTTCAGTCCACTGCCGGCTGGGCCAAGATGGCAGCAAAACACAAGGCGGCAGGACCGGAGAAAACCATTGTAAGCAATGGCGATGTCGCCGCCGCACTGGCCGGTGCAGCGCAGGTGGTGAAAGCCGATTATGCGTATCCCTTCCTTGCCCATGTACCGATGGAGCCAATGAACTGCACCGCGCGGGTGAGCGGCGACACGGTCGAAATCTGGGCGCCGACGCAGAATCCGGAACCGGGCCGCAAGGCAGTGGCGAAGGCACTTGGCGTGCCCGAAGCCAGCATCACGATCCACCTGATGCGCAGCGGCGGCGGCTTCGGCCGGCGGCTTGTCAATGATTTCATGATCGAAGCCGCGGTCATCGCCCGCGCCGCCAAGGTGCCTGTCAAGCTCACTTGGAACCGCGAGGACGATATCGCGCATGACTGGCTGCGCCCGGGCGGCTGGCACAGCTACACGGCCGGCCTTGATGCCGCCGGCAACGTTATTGCATGGGACAATCATTTTATCAGCTATGGCAAGGATGGAAAGTTCGCTCGCGCCGCCGATATTGGCGAAAATGACTTTCCGGCAAGGCTGATCGACAATTTCCGGGTCGGCGCCTCCATACTGCCACTGGAGTCAAACACCGGCTATTTGCGCGCGCCGGCCAACAATGCCTTTGGCTTTGTGACACAGAGCTTCATCGATGAACTGGCGACAGCTGCCGGACAGGACCAGCTCGCCTTCAGACGGGCATTGTTGGGCGAATCACGCTGGCTGGGGGACCCGACCAAGCGTGGCACCTATCACACCGGGCGGATGCGCGGCGTGCTCGACAAAGCCGCCGCCATGGCGGGCTGGGGTCGCAAGCTGCCGGCACGCAGCGGACTGGGCATTGCCTTTCATTTTTCACATCTCGGCTATTTCGCGAATGTCATCGAAGCGCAGGTAGCTGGCGATGGCAGCGTACGCGTCGTCAAGGTCTGGGTCGCTGGCGATGTTGGACGGCAGATCGTCAACCCCTCGGGCGCGCTGGCGCAGGTCCAGGGCTCGGTGCTCGATGCACTTGGCGCTGCGACGGGCCAGGCCATCACCTTTGCCGATGGCGCTGTCGAACAGCGCAATTTCGGCGATTATCCGCTGTTGCGCATGGATGCGGCACCGCCGGTCGAAGTAGCCTTCATTACCAGCGATTATCCGGTCACAGGCATGGGTGAACCCGCTTATCCGGCGGTTGCCCCGGCGATGGCAAACGCAATTTTCGCCGCCACCGGCGTCCGTTTGCGTACGCTGCCCTTCGATACAACGGCGCTACAGGCCTAAACTATCGAGATCGGCAGTAGCGGCCGCCCAGTCGGCATGGGCGACGATCTGGCGGAAAGCGGCATCAAGACGGCGCACTTCCGCGTCGGCTGCCGCTTCTTCGCGCACGTTGACGAGAAAGAAATCACTAGCACCAAGCGTGAAGCGGCGTCGTTCGGCAGCGGCCATGGCGCCGGCTCGCTCAGCCTCGTCGCGAGCCAGAACCGTCAACCGGGCACTGTTGGTCACGGCAATGTCGATCGCTCCAATGTCGGCAACAATCTGGTCTTCCAGAAAACGCCGGCGCTGTTTGAAAGCATCGATCTCGGCATTGGTCTGGGCGATACGACCGCGTGCTGCGCTCTGCTGCAAAGGAAGAGTAAAGGTCACCCCAACCTTGCTCTCGGTACCGCTGCGTGGCGTTCCGCCCACTCCGGTACCACCCAGATCCCGCGACGCTTCGACCTTGAAATCGAGTTTCGGCAAAAAGGCATTCCGGTCGAGCGCGACACGCGCCCGTGCCAGTTTCATGCGGATATCGATTGTCCGCAGGTCAGGGCGTGCCAAAGCCAGATCGTCGGGCCGGGCCGGACGCGGCAAGGGTGGCTGCAAAGCATCCGGCAACCGCGACGCATCTGGTATCAAAGGTCGCCCGTCAGCATCGCGCAGATAAAGTGACAGCGCCGTTGCCGCCATGGCCAGCGTTTGTTCGGACTGCACGACCAGCGACTGCCGCCGAAGGATATTCTGTTCGTTCTCTGTGAGCAAAATCGCCGGCCGCGCACCTTCAGCAACCTGACGACGAAATGCTGCCTGCCGGTTTTGCGACAACGTGAGAAGGTCACGATAAATGCCCAGCCTGAGCCCGGCGACCAGCCAGTTATTGTAGGTCTGGATAGCGCGGGTCTGCACACCGATCGCCACCATCAATCGGTCAGCATCGGCGACCGCCACATCGGCTTCCGCCTGCACCTGGCCAAACCGCCGGTCGTCGATCAGCCGATCGCGCATCAGCGCCAGCACCGCCCCGGCTCTTATCTCGCCGAGCCGGTTCGTGTAGCGCTCATCCTCATATACCGGGAATTTGCCGCCCGAAACGCGATAGCCGCCATAGGCATAGCCGCCAAGATTGCCGAGCGGTTTGGTAATCTTGGCGTCAAGATCACGGCCATCGTAGAATCCCGAGAGACGGGTTTCCGCGGAGGCGCTGAACACCGTGTCGAAAGCGGCCTGAGCACTGAGCAAGCGGCCTTCGGCACCACGCAATCGGGCCAGCGCTTCCAGCACCTGCGGCGCATGAAACCTGGACGACGCCAGCACTTCGGCAAGCGCCAGCGGCGCCGCGCGGCTCGACGCCTCGGCGCCAATCAAGGTGACTGCGACTAGAGGCGTCAAGCGGGCTCGCTCCGGTGGCGCGGCGGCGGCTGCACTTCCCAGCCCCACCAGCGCCGCGACCGCAAGGCCGAGGCTATTTCGCATCAGCAGCCTGTTCAACAGGGGCCGACCCAGTGCTTGGATAGCCAGCCATCGTGCCGCCTGGCCGGGTGAACTGCAACGGGAAGTCGTTCAGAAGACGCCATAGCTCGAACCACACCTTGACCGTATCCATGAGTACCCAGCCGCGCACCTTCGCGCCGAGCCGCACGGCGGGCTCGGTTGGCCAAGATGCGCGGTCCGGCGCCGGCGATACCAACACACGGAACAAGCCGTTCGGGGATGCCGCGACGTCGATCGCCGTAACATTTCCATCAAACAACCCCCGCGCTACCGATGGCCAACCGCTGAACTGGATGGCCGGCCAGCCTTCGAACTCGAGGCGCACCCGGCGCCCGACATAAATCAACGGAATGTCGCGTCCATCGACATAGAGTTCGACAACACGGCTGGTTTCGGCAGGTACAAAGCTCGCCAGTACATCTCCTTGTTTAACCATGGTCGCTGAATCGATTGCCTCGACCCGCATGATGCGGCCAGCACGCGGAGCGGTGACTAACTGGACTGACTGGCGCTGGCGATTGACAACTACGGCGTTGAGATCGGCTTCAGCCTTGGCTATCTTTGCACGATAGTCCGCGACCTTGATCTGGGCCAGTTCCCATTCCCGCCGGGATGCCAAGCCCTCGCGATACAGCGTCCCGGTGCGTTCCACATCGCGTATCGCCGTAGCCATGGCATCGCGCGCCGCATCGATCTCGGCGCGCAATTGACGCTGCTGTGAGTCAAGCCGGTCAAGCAACTGCGGGTCAATATCGAGAATGCGCGCGATCGGGTCACCCGCCTTGACGGCGCTGCCATCAGTCACAAACCAGCTATCGATGCGACCACTCACCATGGCTGTTATCTTTTGCTGACGGTCGCGGGGATCGAGCGCCATGACCGTGCCGGTACCCGGCGCAGTCTGCACCCAAGGCACGACTATGCAAAACACGATAATGCTGATGATCGTGATGATGGTGAGCCCGCCAAAAATCCGCATCACACGCGGCGGCTTGAGCTTGGCCAGGGTCGGAAAGTGCCGCAGGTCGTCAGCGCGCATTATCGCCCTCCGGCTGCTGGCCATTGCGCAGCGCTTCAAAATCAGCACGGTCACGCACTATCATCTGCCGTGTACGGCCAATCCAGAGATAGCCGTCAAGCGTCACGTCCTCTGGCCTGTTGCTGAAATAGATGATTGTCGTGCGTTTGCCAGCGAAGCTGTCCAGAGCAGCCTGCAATCGCTGCTGGCTGATCATGTCAAAAAGCGGTGAAAGCACAAGGATGCGCGGTTGGGCGAGAATGGCCGCTGCCAGACGCAACTGCATGGTCTTGCCCAAAGACAAGGGGTAGCCGGTCGAAGACAACATCGTCTGCAGGCCATCGGGCAACATCGCGATGCGATCCTCCAACCCGACGAGCTGCAAAGCCTTAATCATCGCCTGCGGATCGGCTTCAGTGTTGGCGAGGCGCAGATATTCGGTGATGGTCGACTCAACCACGGCCGGGCGATTGAGTACCTGGACATCACTGCGAAGTTCGAGCGTGTCGAGTGCGGCGATATCGACCCCACCTATCGCGATAATGCCCTTGTCCGGCCGCAGGTGACGCTTGAGCAACATCGAAAAGCTACTCTCCATCCCGGGCGAACCTTGCGCCACCAGCCGCACGCCGGCCGGAATGTCGAAGTCATACTGAACCGGACCTGACACATGATCAAACTGGACGTTCGACAAAGCCAGCGACGAATTGTTCAAGCGGAGTACCGGCGTACTCGATTGCGGCATCGGTTCTTGTGGAATGGCATAA
The DNA here is from genome assembly GCA_049314415.1 of Polymorphobacter sp. Lineage (GTDB taxonomy): Bacteria > Pseudomonadota > Alphaproteobacteria > Sphingomonadales > Sphingomonadaceae > Sandarakinorhabdus. The sequence goes on along the minus strand of JBMOFG010000003.1, from coordinate 11,334 downwards.
AGCAGCGCCAGTTCCTCGATCGCAGCCACAAGATCATAGAGATCATCAATGTAGGAAGCGAGTTGCGACACTCCATAAAACGCCCCGGAAAGGATCAATTCCGCCGCAACAAGCTGGCCGATAGAAAGTTGTTCCCGGATGACCAGCCAGCCACCAAGCGCCAGTAAACCGGCGCTGGCGACAGCATAGAGCAGAAGCAGGGCAATAGTTTGCGGGAAATAATAACTGAAATGCTTTTTATGCGCCGCTACATAGCGCGCCGAAACCTGTTCCGAACGCGCAAGCGCAAAATCGATGTGCCGGGCTGTCTTATAGAAACCGTTGGATGCCCCGACGCTTTCCAGCCAGTGCGCCGCATTATATTTTTCATGGCTCACAATAATTGAGGTTTTCATAGCGCCGCGCGCCCACACACCCCAGATAAGCCACACGATCAAAACGACCACAATATTGAAGGCCAGGAAAAACGGGTGGTAGAACGAGGTGACGATAAAACCGACCCCGGCCTGCAATACGATTGTGAATCCGCCGATCAAAAGCGACGGGATCACCTTTTGGATATTGATGATTTCAAAATAGCGGTTGAACAGATCGATGCGCCGGCTGTCCTGGAAGAACGGATTGGCGGCGTTGATGGCGCGCAACGTCACTTCGGCAACCAGGCGCGCCATGAAGCGGCGACGGAAAAGCTCCATCATATAGCTGCGCAAGGCGCCAAACAGGCCTGAGACCAGTAGCAATACAAGAAGGACGGCCGAGAGTGTGAAAAGCGGCACAGGGAGCGCCGTACTGGCAATGCTATTGATCAGCAACTGAACCGATATCGGAGTTGCCAACGATAACAAACTGATGCCAACGCCATAAATAATTGCAAGCCAGAAGAAATTCTTCTCTGGCCCTATGATCGGTCCCACCCACTGCCACAGGTCGCGCAGGCGAATTTCTTGCTGTCCGGCGCCGGCCATCGTCATCCCGATTAAGCCGGCTCCCAACGGCCGACAAAGCTATGTAGGTTTCTCGTCGGCCCTGCTCAAGAGCCTAAGCGTCAGAACATTACGAAGAAGCAATAATAATGTCGTGGCGTTGTTATTCGATACGCGAAGATCAATCGCCGATCGCGGCGTCGAGCTTATCAATCCGGATTTCCTCCGCAATCGGCAGTGGCGACAAACCGATGCCATCTTCAGCGAGGGGCATGCGCGTTGAAGCAACACTTGTCGGCAATAGATAGCAGAAACATCGCAAGGCACCCAATCGCCGCTGCAAGCTCATCGGCCTGCCCTGGGCTCGGCAGGTGAACAACCGCTCCACAAAAAAAGCCGTCGTTTACCGGTAATTGACGGCCGCTTGTCCTAATTGTCGCTGTTGGCTGAACGATGCCTCAGATGCACGCCAAGCACAAAAAAGGGGCCGCCCCCGCAGGGACGGCCCCGATTTTTTACCTTGTCAGCTTACTGCGGTGTGCAAGGGAAGCTGGCTGGCGCCGGCGCACCGCTGAACGTGATTTCCACGCGGCGGTTCTGCGGTTCGCGTACACCGTCCGCGGTGTCTACGAGCGGGCGGCTTTCACCAAAGGCTTCGGTCGCGATCGCACCATCCGGCACACCCTTGGTGGCAAGATAGGCCTTCACGGCATCGGCGCGACGCTGCGACAAAGCAACGTTATAGGCGTCCTTGCCCGACTTGTCGGCGTGGCCGGCAAGCTGAACGCTGGTCTGACCCGTTGCGGCATATTGCTCGGCAGCACGATCGAGGATCGCTCCGGCTTCAACCGTTACCAGCGATTTGTCCCAATCGAAGAACACCAAGAACGGACCCGGAGTAACGGCAGCTGGCGGGCATGGCGGCAAGGGAGCCGGTGCCGGAGCCGGCGGAGCCGGCGGAGCCGGCGGAGCCGGCGGGGCCGGCGGCGGGGCGTCAAAGAAGTTATAGGTCAACGTCGCCATCACGCTGTGGCTGCGAAAGCGAGTGCTCGTTGCCAGACCATTGGTGGTGAACGTATCAACACCAGGCACGTTGAAAAAACGATACTTCAGGCCAACATCGACATTATCCGACAATGGCTTGTAAACGCCGGCCAGTATCTGCCAAGCGACGCCGGTATCAGAATCATTAATGAAAGCCGGGCCGAACTTGGCATTCTGATACTTATAATGCTGAACACGAGCGATACCGGCACCAGCACCAAGATAGGCACCGACGTCCTTGTCCTTGCCGCCGAAATCGAACAGGCCATTGGCCATGAAAGACAGAACGCGGGCGTTGCCGTCAGCATCAATGGTGTTTACGCCCAGCGCCGGAACCGCGGTGCGTCCGACACCGCCTACCGAAATCGGAATGGCAGGGATGGCCTGTTCGATCGTGGTCTGGTCAAGGTTGTTGTCCTTGTAACCGACTTCGAATTCCGCACGGAAACCACCGAAATCATAGCCGATATTGCCGCCGACGGCATAACCGATTTCATGACGAACGCGGATACCGTCGTCAATCACAGCCACCGGTGTGCCGGGGCGGGTGATGTCGAAAAGCTGGTTCTGGCCAAGATTGGCGCCAGCTTCGAGGCCGACATACCAAGACTTATCGCGAGCCAACGCCGGGCCCGCAAGCGCCGTCGTGGTGAGCGCGAGCGCCACTGCAAATTTACGCATCGTCATCCCTTCAACTCCATTCTGTGATTCCGTTGTGTAAACGCCTTAACCCAGCGTACTGGACAGGCGCAAGTAAGGAATGCGCCGGGTAGTTGCCCGAAAGACACAATGAGAAGAGGAATTTCAGCCATTCGGTGGCGACTATTGTTCGTTAATCAAGCCTTGCGCGATCAAAGTCGTCAGCAAGCCCGCAAATGCCGCGCGCAACTCAATATCAACGACCGCACCGCCGACAGGCGCGGGCACACTGACCGGTGATGCACCAAAAACAATACGCTCACCAATGCGCAAGGCGGCGACCGGGAACGCCGAGGTCTGCCAACCGTCATCATAAATTGCCAGCACGCCGGCTTCGAGCAGATAAACGACAAAACCAGGCGATGGCACTGTGAACTGCCAGCCGAAGCCGTCGAACATGGCTATGGCATCGGCGCGTCCGGCCCAATCACCGCCGGGCATCGCGCCAACAATGTGACAATCACCTGCTGTCGGCGCGGTCGGTGGCGCCAAGCTGCCAAAGGTCAAAACAGCGATTTGCAGCCGCCGATCAATTGCGAGCAGGGCTTCGTTGTGGGTGACCTCTTTTTGGGCTTGTGCCGATGCCAGCAATGGCAGGCGATGGCGCAGCGTTTCGTTCATTCCGCTCTCCTTGGTCAGGGCAACATGAAACGTCCAGTCGCGGCAGCACCCGGCCCGACCAGCGCGCTGATCTGCCTGACCTGCAATTCGGCCATGCCAGCGCCACCATCGGCGTGTCGGTCGACTTCACTGTAAACAAATGCGGGCGTCGTCACGGTCGCGGTGCGGACCGGCGTGCTGCCGAGCCAGATGTCGACGCGATAGGCTTCGCCGGCTTCGGCAAGCGGTGCATCGATGAAGTCGGGCCAACCAAAACCAGCCCTGCTGCGTCGTGCCCAGCTGGCGACGATATCGCCACCAACGCGACGAACGCGCAGATGCGCTGGCGACAAGGGCAATAGCCCGCGACCGCCGATCAGGGCGGCGACCGCGCTACTGTTGGCATCACCGCTGCCGTTGGCCCGGGCCAGCACGGTTTGGCCGATACTTTCCAACGGCAGGTCGACCGCCAGCAAGGTGCCGCGTTCAAGCAGCACAAAGCGTTCCCCGACAGCATGGCCGGCGACTGCTGCTTCACTGCCCTGACGGCCGCGCAACAATCCCGAAAGGCGGAAGCGGCGCGGCGCCAGCATCTTGGCCGTCGCGAACTGCACCAGTTCATCACCAATCAGCGCCAGATTGGCACCGGCAAGAACGGCAGCCTCGCTTGCCGGCTGCAGCCACATCGCATCGGACAAGAGTTCGACATCGACCGACGAGAAACGATCCCAGCCGGCAACACAGCCCGGCACCAAGACATTGGCCGCTGCACCTTGCACACCACCACCAATCATGCCGGCGACTTGGTAGCTGAAGCCACCATCGCGGCTTATGGCAAGCGGCGCCCGGCGCCAGCCCGGCGCCGCACCAGCCGCCGCCAACCACAGGCGGGGCAGTACCGGCGCCTCGCCCGGGAGGGAAGGCAGATCGAGCCAAAGCACTTCGGTCGCGCCCGCCGGCGCGCTGACAAAGGACAGCGCCCGCCCGGCATCGGCCAGTCGTCCCGGTGCAGGCGCGATATCGACGCACTCGAGTTCCAAGAACACCACAAAAGCTTCGAAACGAGTGGCGCGCACCCGCCAAAGCCGGTCGTCATTGGCAAATCGCACCTGCGCCCCCGGCCGGATGCCGACATGACGCCACGGCAGCCGGGCACTGGTCTGCAGCCGGGCGGCCTCGCTACGGGCCAGCAGCTCCGTGGCCAACTGCTTGGCGAGCGCCGCCGGCATGGCGCTGGCGATGACATGCTGCACGAGCGCGCCCGGCAATCCGCCACGGGCACGTTGCAAACCTGCCTGATAGACTCGATCGCCATCAAAATAGCTCAGCTCGACAGCGGATACCATTACGTCGCCGCCTTGCCGCACGAAACGGTCCCGACCGGGCGCGCCATCCTGGCTGCGCGCGTGCCCATCTGCCGCGGGCAACCCGATATGGTCGTCGGTGTCGCCGACCAGTGCCAGCCTGTCGCCACCGGCCACCGCGACGCCCGCAATTGCCACAAGGGGCGCAATATTGTCGGCAATGCTGCCAGCCCGGGCCGCAACATGGCCAGCAATTGCCGGAAAGCGCCCGCTGACATCCGCCAGCGCTCGGTTCTCGCTCATCGACAGTCGCCGCAGCGCCGCCCCCATGTCGAGCGCAGCAGCATCATCGGCAATGATCTCGAAGCTAAGGTTGGGGATCCGGTTGCCGAACTCGGCCAAAGGAAGATCCTCGAACACGGCATAAGCAATGCCGCGATAGGCTGGTGCCGATTTGCCACCCTCTGCCGCGGCGATCAGGGGATCGACCTTTTGTGTTTCGCTGCCCCGGTAAAACCGCATTGTCACGGGGCTGGCGAAAGTGCCGGCACTGTTGCGGATCTCGGTACCGTCAGCCCAGATTCGGCCGATGGCGATGATCGGTCCGCCCACCAGCGCAACCGCGAAAGACGCCTTGTACGTGTAGCCGGCGCCGCAGGCCTTGCCGCCGTCGGCCGTTTCGGCAATGCCACTCGACCAGACCAGATTGCCGGCAACGCGCATGCGACCGACGACGATCGGGATCGGCTCGCCATAGGCAGCACTCTGCACCTCGAGGTTGCCGACCCGGCCGCCGTTGCGAGTACCACCCGCCAGGCTGCGGTCGACCAGCCCGCCGGCAATGGTGCCGAGCAAGCCGCCGATCGGGCCTCCGAAAACGCGGCCAATGCTGCCGAAAACCAGTGTCGCCATGGTCAACGCGCTCCTGTGAAACGCCAGACGGCCAGGCAGGGCCAAGCGGGATCGAGTGGCCCCTCGACGACGCGGCCAAGCCCGGCATGCGCCTGGACCACGCCGTCAGGGGTAACAATGGCAAGGTGCAGCGCGCGCGGCGCCGGCGAAAGCACCAACACATCACCCGGCAAAGCGCTCGCAACCCGCTGGCACCCGGCAAGTTGCAAGGCTATGTCCAGCAGCGCGCGATGATCGCCGCCGAGCGCATAGACCGGCATAAGCCCGGCATCGACACCCCCGGCAACCAGCACAAGACCGACACAATCAAGGCCGAGCCCGGGCACGCGGCCATGAGGGCGAAAACGGGTGCCCACGCAGGCGCGTGCAGCCGCAATAATGTCTGGCCAGCGGGGGCCAGCCATTGGCGCGTTTGCTTCGGGCATAATCAAATGCTCCAAGGATCAGGCAGCGACGAAGCGGGTCAACAGATCATTGCCCGGCACATGCGGTTCGCCGCGAAAATTTGCAGCATTGTCGAACCGGTCGACACAGGTGGCAAAGCGCTTGTCACAGCCTTGCCAGAGTTCGACCAGGGTCCCGGGTGCTGCCGTCAATGGGCTGGTACACAACAACTGGTCACCGTTTATCGCCCGGATCTGCGCTTCCAGTCCGGCAGCGGGACCGGCGAGCACGCGAACCCGGCCTTCGCGAAAAGTTTCGGCAGTCAGCGTCCCGACATCGGCCAGCGTCAAGGCGCGCCCTGCGATCGCCACGATACGGGTCCGCAGCGTTCGTCCACGCAAGGCGACCCGGCAGCGCAGGTCCCCCAGTTCGGCCCGGCATTCGGGGGAGCAGCTTTCCACCAAAGTCGCTGCCAGCGCCGCCGTCTGGCCACGCAGGCCGACGGTGAAACCCGCATCGGGCCCGCTGCCGGCTTCGACATTGCCGAGCGTGCCGCGCGCGAGCAATTGTTGCCCGGCATCCGGCGCCTGCCAGTCGACCATGAAGATGCTGACCGCGGCGCCGTCGAAGCGGCCCTCGATCAGATCGACAGCGCGGATCGCATCGGCGCTCAGCGCGCCAGCGACATCCATCACATCGACATCGAGCCCGTCGCTGGCGACCACCGCGGAGGGCAGGATCCCCGGCGCACTTTCATAATCCAGCCCCATGACGCGCAGCATCCGGTCATGGGTGGTGAAACCCAGCGCGACGCCATCGCGGCGCATGATTTGCCAGCAGATCGCCAGCGACGTCAATTCGGCGACCAGTCGGTCACCGAGTTCGGGAGCTGCGCTCGCCATCGACTCAATCCTCCCGCAATTCGACAAGCGGGACATTGGGCAGTTCGCCCGCCCGCCACCCGGCAATCGACACATCGATGCGATCGCTGGCAAAACGCACCGGCACGTCAAAGCCGAAACCGGCGCTGATCTGTGCACCGGGCGGTGGCGCCTCATCGAAATCGACGTTGCCCGCGGCACCAAGACACCAGCCGGTGCTGCGTTCGATCCCGTCAATCGCGACGCGGACACTGCCGGCGACGGGCCGGGTGATACGGCGGCGTTGCGGATCGGCGCCCTCGCCATAGAGCTTGACCAGCGCAAAGCGCGTCAGGCCGCCATTACCGGTACCGATCGGCTGGTCGGTCGGCGTGACAGGGCTGCCCAGCGCCGCCGAGCTGTTGTCGAGCGGATCGTTGAAACGGAAACCATGCGCTTGACCGCGCCGCGCCCGGAAAAAGGCGATCAGCGTGCCGAGATCGGCCTCGGAACGCAGGCCAAGCCCGGCGTCATAATTGAGCCGGGCATCGCTCCACTGGCTGTTGCGCTGCTCATGGCCGGACCCGGTAACGACGACCTGCGTCGAAAAGGCCGGGCCACCGGCAGCACCATAGCCGAGTTGCAACGGAAACAGCACATCATGAAAGGCCGTCACAACTTCATCTCCTTCTGCATCGAGCGCAAAGACGGTGAAACCGTCGCGTGCTACCTGCGGCCACGCCCAGACAAAGGTATCGGCAACGCCGCGGGCCAGCGCCGCTGCGGCGGCGCCCGCAATCGGTCGCCAGTCGGCCGCGCGGGTGGCAAAGCCCGCAAAATAATGCTGGCGATCCAGCGCATAGCCGAGCCTGTCTGCAATAGCGGCGCGCGCGCGCGCCTGCCCGCCAAAATCATCGAGCGTCACGAAATCATAGTCTTCAAGCTGAAGCACATCGAAGGCCGGATGCGCCCAGGCGAGCGGCAGATTGGCCCGGATCAGTTCGGGCGCGGCGCTGTTGAGTACCTGCGGCGCATAGAACAGCAGCAGCGTCTCTACCGCCGGAACTGCCGCGCGCACGGCATCGCGCAGCGCCAGCGTCGCGCGGCCGAGCAGGCCACCACACCAATCGAGCCAGGCCCGCGTTCCGGCATCAGCCGGATGTCGGATGTCGCTGATGACCGGCGCTGGCAGCCCGGTTTCGGCATCGTGCAACGCCAGTGTCGCCGCATCATAAAGGCACGGCTGCCAGTCCGGCCCGACCCACCACCAGGGCTCGCCAATCTGGAAACGCGGTGTTGCTCCGGCGGCAACCGCAACTTCGGTGAAAACCACGGCCACTGCCTGCAACCAGGCCATCGCCGCCGCATGCGCTGGCGACAACAGCGTCGATGGCGGCAGATAGCCGGTCGTCGCCCGGCTGCCAGCAGCCGCACGCTGCGCCCAGCCGGCGGGACAATGCTGGTCGAGCAGTTCGAACGACAGCGACACGATGGGTTGCAGGCCAAGCGCCACGGCGCGGGCAAAGAAATCGCGATGCCAGGCCAGCGCCGGGCCGCACACCGGCACGGCGGGATCGGCCAGATAGGCCCCGGCCGCCGCATCCCAGCACAGGCCGGGGAAATGACTCATCCCGACATAATGGACCAGCGGACCACGGTAACCGAGCGCGAATATCGCTTCGATCAGCCGCTCCGGCGTCTGGTTATAGCTGTCGTCATAGCCTCCGGTCATGCGCAGCGGGTGCGGCGGCACAAAGGCATCGCCGATGCGCAGCATCGACCCGGGCCCGTCGCAGTTAATCGCCTCGATCCGCACCTGCGCTGGCACCGGCGCCGGCAGCGGCAGCGCGCTTCCGTCATGACCGGGCGGCACCAGCGACAGGAACATGCGGTCGATATCACCGGCGAATACCCGATCGGCTTCGGCCGGCAACAAAAAGCCGCCGTCGAGCGCGTCGAAATCGAGCACGACCAGGGCGTTGTCGCCGCTGCCATCGGCATAATTCCACAACCGCACATACCAGATGCGCGGCACGCCTTGGGCGTCGCGGCCTTCGATCGTCAGCACCGGGCCGTTGACGGCGTCGAGTGACTCTACCGCACCGCTTGAGCGCCAGCGGAACGCCAGCGTCGTGCCGCGGTAATCACGGTCGGTTGCCAGCGCGAGCAAAGGATGGCTCCAGCGATCGGCCGATTCCCAGATCAACCCGGCAAGATCGGCCCGGGTCAGAAAGGCAAGATCGATGACCAGCGCATCGGCGCCTTCGGTCGTTACCGCCGCCATCATCGGCCGCGGGAAGTCGACCGTCCAATAGCGCGGATCGAATCGCTTGCCCCAGCGCGTGCGCACTGGCGCATCGGGGCCGGCCAGCCAATGCCGGATCATGCTCCGGCCCTTTGCAAAGCCTGGCGCACGGCGCGTGCCACCTGGGCGCCGGTCTGCTGCATCAGCGCCGGGGTGGCATCGCGGGCGGCTGCGACATTGATTGTCACCGAAACCGGCCCGCGCCGGCCGCCGGCTATCGTCTCGACGCGTCCGGCCGCAGTCGGCACGAATAATTCGGGGCCACGCTCGCCGACCAGATAGGCACTGCCCGATGTCACCGGGCCACCGGTCGCCCGCCCCGGCACGCCGCCGAACAGGCCGCCGATGCTGCTGGTCAATGCGCCGGCCAACCCGCCACCGCCGGCGCCGGCGCCGAAAAGCGCGCCGATGTCGGTGCGTAGCGCGCCAGCGGCAATATCGGCAAGCGCCGACAACGCCACCCGGCGCAGATCTGCAAAACCGAACTTGCCGGTCACTGCCGCACGGGCCAGCGCCCGTTCGATACCAGAGCCGGCGCGATCGACCCCCTGCGCCAGCGGCCCGTCGAGTTCGCGCCGAATATCGCCGACGCCCGCCATGAAGCCGGTGGTATCGGCACGGACGCGAATGACCAGCGTATCGAGATCGGTCGCATCAGCCTGCATCGGGAAACTCCTTCATCAACCGGGCGAGCAGATTGCCCGTCGCCGGTGCACCATCATCGGCGTCATCAAGTCCCAGTGCCGTGCGCAGTTCGGCTGGCGTCGCCGCCCAGAATTCGGCCGGGCGCCAGCCCAGCAGCGCCGCCGCCACCCGCGCCGCGCGCCGCGCCGCGCCTGCAAATTCGCTCATCGCCCGGCCAGCACCTGGCCGAGCAGCGCGCGCAGCGCTGGGGTGACATTGGCCAACCCCGCCGCCACCAGCCGATCGCCCAGAACGGCACGATCGAGCGCCGCCGGCGGCGCCAGGCAATGCCAGAACAGCGCAGTCATTTCGGCGAGCGTAAGCCCGCCGGCAGCCGCGCGTTCGACAAGCGCGAACAACGGCCCCAATTCGGCTTCAGCGGCGACCAGCGCGGCAAACACCGGGCGCAGGCAATAATTGTCGTCGCCCAGCACCAGCGCCACCTCGCCGCGCACGGCATTGGCGATCGTCACGCCGTCACCACCGCGCCCGAGCTTTCGAGCGCCAGCGTATAGGTACGTTCGCCATTGAAATCGCCGGCATAATCGAGCCGGGTGATCAGGAATTTGGCCGTTACCGTCTCGCCGCTTTCAAAACTGATGCGGTAATCGTCGATCACCCCGCCGAGCGCATTGGCCTTGACACGGCTTTCCGCAGCCGAGCCGGTGAACACGCCAGAGCCGCTCAGCGAAACCGAACGCACCCCGGCCCCCGACAACAGCTCGCGCCAGCCACCCGAACCCTGGTTGGTGACCACCACGGTCTCGGCATTGATACTCATCTGGGTAGTGCGCAGCCCGGCGACCGTGGTGAACTGCGGCGGCGTGGCGCTATTGCCAACCTTGAGCAGGAAAGCACTGCCTTTCTCCATTGCCATATCATTGTCCTTTCAAGATAAAAATCTGCGCGACGGCAAATTGTTCAAACTTCGCGGCTGCGCAGGCGGAATTCGACGATCCCTTGGCTCCAGCCTTCGGCATCGGTCAGCACCAGCGTGCGCAGCAGTCGGGCTGACACCAGCAGATGACCGTCGCGGCTGCCAGCCAGCGCCGCCAGTCGTGTTTCCACCCCGCCCATGATCGCCTTGGCACGCGCGGCGCCCGGCCCTGCGTCCCAGACATTGATCGCGATGCGATGTTCGTGGCCGGTTTCGGTCTTGGTGCTCCAGTCGCTGACCAGGTCGCTCCCGATGACGAGATAGGGCGGCGCCGCATCGACTGGCGGGCCATCATAAACGCCGGTGATTCCATCGATACCGGTCAGCGCAGCGACCAGCAGGCGCTGCATTGCCAGGCTGGCGCTCATGGCGGGTCTCCCTGTCCAAGGTCGGTGGCGATCAGCGCCCGCAGCCGCGGGTCGGCGGTGCCGCGGCGGCTGCCGAAGGCGCGCGCAACCAGGTCATGGCCATGCAGCCGTACATCATCGGCGATGCTGACGGTGACACCGGGCAGGCCGGCGGCCCGTGCCGCCAATGCCAATTTCGCGACCCCGACGGCGGTTTCGGCGCGCGCGGCCGCCCGGGCCTGCAGGCTTGCCCAGATACGTGCTCCGATCATGGCTCGCGCGCCTCGCAGCGCAGCACGACGCGGTCACGCCGGCGCGGGTCAGGCTCCACCGCC
>JBMOFG010000002.1:0-20263 GCA_049314415.1 Polymorphobacter sp. | reverse complement strand
GTGACATCAAGCTCGATGAACGCCGCGTCGAAGGCTATCGCAACTTCGCCACCAAGCTGTGGAATGCGGCACGCTTCTGCCAGTCGAATGGCATTTCCGGCGCGGCGAGCAAGGCGCCGCCGCCGGCGCAGAACGCCGTCAACCGCTGGATCATCGGCGAAGTTGCCGCCACCGCGCGCGCGCTCGAAACCGCGATCGCGACCTATCGCTTCGATGCCTATGCCGATGCGATCTACAGCTTTGCCTGGAACCGCTTCTGCGACTGGTATCTGGAATTGACCAAGCCGCTGTTGGCCGAGAGCGCCGACCCGGCCATTGCGGCCGAAACCCGCGCCGTGTCCGGCTGGGCGCTCGACCAGATCCTCGTCATGCTCCACCCGGTGATGCCGTTCCTGACCGAGGAATTGTGGCACAAGTTGGCGCCGCGCGCGCATGACCTGATCGTCGCCGACTGGGTCGCCGCCGACTTACCGGTCGATGCGGCGGCGAGTACCGATATCGAATGGCTGATCGGGCTGGTATCCGAAGTCCGCTCGGCACGCACCGAATTGAACGTGCCGCCGGGCGCTAAGCTCGGCTATGCCGTCGAAGGCGCGGGTGCGGAGACGCTCACGCGACTGGCCGCCAATGCCGCGGCGATTGAGCGGTTGGCGCGCATCGTGCCCGGGGCAGCGACGGCCGAAGGCGGCCGGTTGCAGTTGGTCCATGCCGATGCGACCTATGTGCTGCCGCTCGGTGGTGTCATCGACCTGGCTTCCGAAAAGGCGCGGCTGGAAAAGGCGATCGCGACGGCGGCAAAGGAACGCGACTCGCTCACCAACCGCCTCAATTCGCCCGGCTTTGCCGAAAAGGCCAAGCCCGAAGCGGTGGAAAAGGCGCGCGAGGACCATGCGGCACGCTCGGCCGAAGCCGAACGGCTCGGCGCGGCGCTGGCGCGGCTGGGCTAATGTCCTTCGTCGCCCAACCTCTCGCCGCCGAGGCATTCTACGCTGACCGGCCCGCTGCCTATCGCGACCTGGTGCAACAGCTGACCGCGCTGATCGGGGACGAAACCGACCTGATTGCCAACGCCGCCAACACGTCGGCGCTGTTGTTCGACCTGCTGCCCGACCTCAACTGGGCGGGGTTCGACCTGATGAAGCAGGGCGAACTCGTGCTCGGGCCGTTCCAGGGCAAGCCGGCATGCATCCGCATTCCGCTCGGGCGCGGCGTCTGCGGCACCGCGGCGGCGACGCGCCAGACGCAACTGGTCGCCGACGTCCATGAATTTCCCGGCCATATCGCCTGTGATGCGGCATCGCGGTCGGAACTGGTGGTGCCGCTGCTGCACGGCGACGAGTTGATCGGCGTCATCGATCTCGACAGCCCGCTGCCGGGGCGCTTCGATGCGGATGATCAGGCGGGGATCGAAGCGGTGGCGGCGGTGTTTGCGGGCAGTTTCTGACCCCTCTCCCGGCTCGGCCTTGTCGAGTCCGACCTCTCCCGCAGGGGGAGAGGTGACGATCAGCCCATCAATTCCCGCACATCGGTCAACCGCCCGGTCACCGCCGCTGCCGCCGCCATTGCCGGCGACAACAAATGCGTCCGCGCACCGATACCCTGGCGGCCGACGAAATTGCGGTTGCTGGTGCTCGCGCAGCGTTCGCCCGCCGGCACCTGGTCGGGGTTCATGCCGAGGCACATCGAACAGCCCGGCTCGCGCCACTGGAAACCCGCTTCGATGAAGATGCGGTCGAGCCCCTCGGCTTCGGCCTGGCGCTTGACGAGGCCCGAGCCGGGAACGACCAGCGCCTGCTTGATGTGCGCGGCGACCTTGCGGCCCTTGGCGACGGCGGCGGCAACGCGCAGATCCTCGATACGGCTGTTGGTGCAGCTGCCGATGAAGACATTCTGCACTTCGACGTCGCGCATCGCCGTCCCCGGCACCAGGCCCATATAATCAAGGCTCTTGGCGGCAGCGGCGCGCTTGCTCGGATCATCGAAACTTTCGGGCGCCGGCACGCTGTCACCGATGGCGACGACGTCTTCGGGGCTGGTGCCCCAGGTCACCAACGGTGCGATCTCGCTGCCATCGATGACAACCACGGCGTCATAGACCGCGCCAGGGTCGCTGGGCAGCGTCTGCCACCACGACAACGCGGCATCGAGGGCAGTGCCGGTCGGCGCCCGCGGGCGGCCCGTTACATAATCAAAGGTCTTCTGATCGGGCGCCACCAAACCGGCGCGGGCGCCGGCTTCGATTGCCATGTTGCAGACCGTCATGCGGCCTTCCATGCTCATGTCGCGGATGACATCGCCGGTATATTCGATGACATAGCCCGTGCCGCCGCCGGTGCCGAGCTTGCCGATCACCGCCATTGCGACATCCTTGGGCGAGATCGAAAAGCCCAGTTTGCCGGTAATCCGAACTTCCATCGCCTTCGACTGGCGCAACAGCAGCGTCTGGGTAGCAAAGACATGTTCGACTTCTGACGTGCCAATGCCAAAGGCCAGCGCGCCAAAGGCGCCATGCGTTGCGGTATGGCTGTCGCCGCAGACCATGGTGACACCGGGGAGGGTGAAGCCCTGTTCGGGGCCGATGACATGGACGATGCCCTGTTCGGGTGCATCGATCGCAAACATCTCCACGCCGAAATCGCGGCAATTCTCGGTCAGCGCATCGAGCTGCGCCTTCGACATCGGGTCGAGGATCGGAAGCGAGCGGTCGGTCGTTGGCACATTATGGTCGGGCACCGCCAGCGTCAGGTCGGGACGGCGCAGGCGACGGCCGGCCATGCGCAGCGCTTCAAAGGCCTGGGGCGTCGTGACTTCGTGAATAAGGTGCCTATCGATGAAGATCAGCGCCGTGCCGTCATCGAGGCGGCGGACGACATGGTCGTCCCAGATCTTGGCATACAGGGTGCGCGGTGCGGTGCTGGTCATACCGTGCCTGTAGCCGCGAACGCGCGCGCAAATCCAGCCCCCGCCGCCATTGTCCGCACAGCAAGAAAGCCGCGTGACGCCTGCAAGTGGCAACGCTAAGGCACCGGCATGGGAGCGAAATCCAATTTCATCGACAGCCAGTCGATCATCGCAGTCGGGCTGGCGCTGTTGTTGCTGATGATGGCGATGGCCGAAGTCGGTGCCTGGCGCCGCCGCCGCCGCCCGGAGGCGGGCGAAACGCTGTATGTCGCCGCCGCTTCCGTCAGCCTGCTCGGCCTGCTCATCGGCTTCACCTTCAACGTCGCGCTCAACCGCTATGACGAGCGCCGCGACCTGGTGGTGGAGGAAGCCGCCGCCATCACCATGGCTTGGGAACGCAGCCAGCTGTTGCCGCCGGCGCAGCGCACCGAGGCCGAAACGCTGCTGCGCCGCTATGTCGATGCGCGGCGCGACTATTTCCAGCGCGGCCAGGTCACCGATCGCCAGCGTAGCGCCGATGAACCGGGCCGGGCCATGCGGCAACAGCTCTGGGGGCTGGCGGCGCGGGTTGAGGCCAGCAACGAAAAGCCGCTGATGGCACGTGCCTTCATCGACGCGCTGTCGGGGCTCGATACCGTTGCCGGACACCGCGAATCGATGGCACGCGAGCATATTCCGCTGTCGGTCGTCTATGCGCTCGGACTGGCGGCGCTGATCACCGCGACCAGCCTGGGCTATGCCGGGGCACTCGGCCGGCGCATCACGCGCCACGCCAATTGGGCCTTTTTCGTTATGGTCGTCATCGCGCTGGCGGTGGTCATCGACCTCGACCGCCCCAAAACCGGCATGGTCACCGTGTCACAAAAGCCGATGCAGGAGCTCGAAGCCCTGCTCGATATCCCCGCGACCTGACCCGGCTCAATCCTCGTCGAGCAAGGGCAATTGCAGCGGCGTTCCCGCCGGCGGTGCCAGCCCGAGATGTTTCCATGCGCCAGGGTTGAGCATACGACCGCGGGCCGTGCGGGCGACCAGGCCAGACTGGATGAGGAAGGGTTCGATGACGTCTTCCAGCGTGTCACGCGCTTCCGACAGGCCGGCAGCGAGTGTTTCGATCCCGACCGGGCCGCCGCGATAGATGTCGGCGATCATCATCAGATAGCGCCGGTCCATCGCATCAAGGCCAAGATTATCGACTTCAAGCCGGTTGAGCGAGCGATCGGCCGTGCGGGCATCGACAACGTCCTGCCCTGCGGCCGCTGCAAAATCGCGTACCCGGCGCAGCAGCCGCCCGGCGATGCGCGGCGTGCCGCGCGCGCGCCCGGCAATCTCGCGCGCGCCATCGGCGGTAAGATCGAGCTGCAGCAGCGCGGCGGCACGGGTGACGACTCGGGTCAGCTCCTCGACGGTGTAGAACACAAGCCGCAAGGGAATGCCGAACCGGTCCCGCAAGGGGGTGGTCAACAGCCCGGCGCGCGTGGTGGCGCCGACCAGCGTGAAGTGCGGCAGGTCGATCCGCACCGAACGCGCGGACGGACCTTCGCCGATCATCAGGTCGAGGACCCGGTCTTCCATCGCGGGATAGAGGATTTCCTCCACCGCCGGCGACAGGCGGTGAATTTCATCGATGAACAGCACGTCGTGATGATCGAGATTGGTCAGCAGCGCCGCCAGATCCCCCGCTTTGGCAATGACCGGGCCCGAGGTGGCGCGAAAGCCGACGCCCAGTTCCTTGGCAACAATCTGCGCCAGCGTCGTCTTGCCGAGCCCGGGCGGACCATGGAGCAGGACATGATCAAGCGGTTCGCCGCGCATGCGGGCAGCGGTGACGAAAACCGACAGATTGGCGCGCAACGCTTCCTGCCCGATGAATTCATCGAGCGATTTCGGGCGCAATGCGGCATCGATGTCATCGGGCTTGCGAAGCGGCGAGAGCGGCGTGTCGGTCATCTTGGCCACCCTAGGGTCAATTGCCCGGAGATTGAAGCACGGATCGACGCCCGGGTCGTCGACGCTCAGGCGCCAACCGCGGCAACGCGGACGGTGGTCCCGGACACTCGGGCCAACAAGCCCCTGCAATCAGGGCAGGAGCACCAGCAGCACCGGCGCGATGAGCCAGACTGGCATGGCGATATGCGCCGGCTTTAGCAGCATGACGACAAACGCCGACAATGGCGCTCCCCAAGCCGACCATGGCAGGCCGAGCGCGGCATTGTCATGATCGACCGATGCGGTTGCCACGGCCACCGGATCGGTCACGGCGTCACCAGCGGAAATTGGGCACGCGGCGGTTCGAACAACGTCATAAAGCGCTGCAATACTGCCGGATTGCCGGCGATGGAAATGGTGCCGGCGATGAGCAAATCTGCCGCCCGGGCCTGACCGCTGACCATGGCGATCAGCGCCCGCCGCGGCACGGTCAGCGTTGCATCGGCGGCGGCGGTTACACCCTGTTCGTGCAGCATGACGCCATTGGCGATAGTGACGTAATGGCGCTCGTTCATGTCGGGAATGACAAAGGCGATGGTAAAGGGCGCCCCTAGCGCGCGTTCGGGCGCGACCCGCACGCTCATCGTGTCGAGCAGGCTGGCCACCTGGAGGTTGGCGCCGATGGTGTTGGCGGCCGGTTGTGGCGGCGCCTGCACGCCGTCACGCAACTCCTTGGCCCCCGACAGATAGAAGTCCCGCCAAGGCGAGGCTTCGGCGCGGAACGCGAGCTGTTCAAAACGCTGCGCCAGCGCTTCCTTCGCCTTGGCGTTTCCCGGATCGGCGCGCACGACATGGCCGAGCAGGGTCGCTGCCCAGCGGTCCTCGCCCTGTGCTGCCGCCGCCTTGGCCAGCGCCATGACCTTTTTCGTACCGCCCATCGCCGAAACATAGCGCAGCGCCGCCGCACCGCGCGGCAGCGGGTCAAGATTGACCGGATCGCCATCGAACGCCCCGAGATAGCGCTGGTAGACGGCACGGGCGTTGAATTTCAGCGCGCCATAATTAGGCCGGTTGAACCAAGCGCGGGCGAGCGGCGGCGGCAGGGCGATGGTTTCGCCGATCTCCACGGCATTGAGGCCGGAGTTCATCAGCCGCACGCTTTCGTTATGAACAAAGGCATAGGCCTGGGCGTGCAGCAGCAAATAGCGATCGATCTCGCCCGACCCCCAGCGCGGCCAGAAATGCGAGGTGAACACGACCTCCGACTTGCCTGCATAGAGCCGCCGCGCCTCGAGCAGATAGCCCGCCCAGCCACTCGCATCGCGGACGAGCGCACCGCGTGGCGTCAGCAAATTGTGCATGGCGCCATTGGCATTTTCGGCCATGCACAGCGCCTGCATATCGGGCAGGTAAAAGTTCATTTCGGCGGGTGCTTCGGTGTTCGGCGTCAGCTGGAATTCAAAGCGCACGCCATCGATGGTGCGGGTTTCGCCACTTTTGGCGATACTGTCGTTGGGCGGCACCAGTGTAACCGTGCCGCGCGCCCGCGTCGGCCCCAGCCCGGACGAGACATGGCCAGTTACGCCGCGCGGCAGCAGCCAGCCGAACATGTAATCGGCGCGCCGGGTCATCGCCGGGCCGACAATGACATTTTCCGCAATCGCCTCGGCCATCAGATTGGCCGGCGCGACCACCGGCACCTTGCCCGCCGCGGCATCAGCCGCCGCCACGACCGCGGCCGAACCGCCGAAATGGTCGCCATGACTGTGCGTGTAAATAACGCCGGTGACCGGGCGGGTACCCAGTTTTTCGTTGACCAGCGCCAAGGCGGCGGTGGCGATTTCCGCAGTGGTCAACGGATCGACGATGATCCAGCCGGTCTGGCCGCGAATGATCGTCATGTTCGACAGGTCGAAGCCACGCACCTGCCAGATACCGTCGCGCACCTGAAACAGGCCGTGCTTGGCCAGCAAGGTGGCATTGCGCCACAAACTGGGATTGACCGTCGCTGGCGCCGGACCGGTGAAGGCCGCCTCCTCCGACAAGTCGCGGATGACGGCGCCGTTTTTGTCGCGGATGATCGGGTCGGCGCGTGTGCCGACAAAGCCGCGCGCCGCGAAATCGAAATCCTGCCTGTCATCCCAGTTCAATTTGGCCGCGAGCGCAGCATTATCGACAATGGCCGCCGGCGACGCGCCGGAAACAAGGGGCTGGGCGGCCGCAAGCGGGCTGGCAAGCAGGGCGACGAGTGGCAATAATCTGTTCATGCCCCAGACTAACCCGGATTCGCGCCAGATCAATGCCGGCGCAGGATCACCGACTGGCTGGCGGTGGCGAGCAACACGCCATTTTGCGCGAAGAGATGCACGCGGCCGTGGACAAAGCCCTGCGACGCGGCATGGATGCGGATATCGACCAGCACCCATTCGGTCACCGCCAAGCCAGCGAAGCGAATCGTGTTGTCGAGGCTGTTGCCCCCCGCCGCGCTTCCCATGGCGCTGCCGATACCTGAGGGCAGGAAATCGGCGATCACCGCCAGCATGATGCGGTCGACCGTCTGTGCCCGATCGGCCGGACGCACCCACAGCCGGGCAACGCCGTCGGCACTCGGCCCGCCCTCGCTGCGCGCCGCGCCGAAGCGCCCGGCGGCAACGCGTTTTTCAAAACTGGCGTTGAGATCATCGGGGCGGCGCACCCAATCATACTCCATGCGCGGGCAATCGGCAGGCGCGGGCACGTCGGGCATTTGCGCCCATTGCACCTCTGGCTGTTCGGGCCGCGCGCCCAGCGCTGCGTTGACGGTCAGGATTTCGGTATCGCCGCTACGGATGATGACGCGGCCCTGGCTGGTATATTTGCCCGATACCGGCACCAGCACCTCGACATCGAGCAGCGCACCGGGCCGGGCATAGGACAGATATTGCGCCGCCGCCCATACCGTTGGCCGGCCAGTGACGGCTTCGATTGCGGCAAGCCCGGTAGCCAACCCGGCGCCGCCGAACATGAACAGGTTGTCGGGGTGGCCGACACAAATTTGCGGCGTCACCGGCAACTGGAAACGCAAGGGGTCGGCGGTGATCTGCGGGGTTATCAAGCTCATGATGCGTCGATGAAGCCGCGGATGCACGCCGTTAAGCCCGAATCGGCGAGTTTCGCAATCGGGGCCGGCGGCGCACCACTGTCAGCGAGCAGCGCGGTAGCGCGCGCCTGCAGATCAGCGATATCGGCGGCGACATGCAGCCCGGGCCGGGCACCGATGCTGGCGGCGGTGGCAAGTTGGTGATCGGTATTATGTTCACCCTGCGCCATCAGCCGCGGCAGCATCAGCAGCGGCTTGCCCGCCTCGATTGCCGAAATGATCGATCCCATGCCGGCATGGGCGATGAACAGCCGCGCGGCGGCGACACGCTGGCGATAATCGGCGACCGGCATCAGTCGCACAAAGGCCGCATGGCGGGGCTCATATTTGCCCCGGCCGATCTGGATTTCCACCGGCACATCGGGATGTGCCGCGGCCCATTCGTCCATCGCCTGCACCAGCCGGTCGAAAGGCATCATCGACCCGACCGAAACGAACACGCCGTTCAAAGCACGCTGCCCCAATGGTCGACTTTGCCTTGCGCCAGCGCCGGCCATTGCGTGATGACCTGCGTCGCCACCTTGCCGGCATGGCGGCCCGAACCCGACAGGATTTCGGAATTGGCAATGCTGTCGACCCAAAGCGTGCGCACCCCGAACGGCCGGACCAGCGCCAACGCCAGCAGCGGCGGCAATGCGCCCGTCGTGATGATGACGTGCGGCCGCACCTTCAACAGGATGATCGCCACATCCCACAGCGTCAGCGGCAGCCGCCACCAATCGGCGCGACTCACGTCACGAAAGACCAGCAACGGCGCCGGCGCGACATCGACCGCCGATGCGGCATGGACGGTCGCATAGGTGACGCGGTGACCATCCCAGGCGGCGCGCAGCCGCAGCAATTGCACAAAATGCCCGCCACCCGACGCGATCGCGAGAATGCGTTTGTTTTCGGTCACATCGCCCCGCCAATGCCATGCGGAACCCTAGTCCCGACGCAGGCGCAGCATGTCAAGCGCTCATCACCTCATGCGGCTTGCGCCCGCCCGATCCCGAGACCGGCCATCGCCCGCATCGCAAGCGTGTAGCTGTGCTTACGGCTGTCATGATCATGCAGGATGTTGACCAGCATGACTTCATCGGCGCGATATTCAGCCGCTGCCGCAAGCAGGCCGGCGCGCACGGTTTCCGGCGACCCGGCCACGACCCGGCGGCCGGCGCGTGGTACCGACAGCTCCGGCCGGTCGGCAAGCCAGCGCAGCGCCGTGTCGGGATCGGGAACGGCGATCGACCGCCCCATCAGCAGATGCGCGAACATCATCCGCGACGGTGCCGCCAGCCGCTGCGCCTCGGCATCGGTTTCGGCAACCACGGTCCATATCGCCACCATCACCCGCGGCGCATCGCCCGGGCGGCGCGGCCGGAAGCGGGCGCGATAATCGGCAGCGACAGCGGCGCCGGTGGCGCTGATGAAATCGGCAAAGCAATAAGGCAGCCCAATATCTCCGGCAAAGCCGGCGCTGTCAGCCGACGAGCCGAGCACCCAGGCTTCGGGAGTATGCGGCAGCCCCGGCAGGGTGCGGGCATAAGGCGCGAACGGGTGATCGGCGGGCAGCGTGTCTTCGAGATAACCGATCAGTTCGGCGAGCTGGTTTGGAAAATCATGCGGCGGATATTGCCTGCGGTCGCGTTGCAGCGCCACCGAGGTGCGCTGGTCGCTGCCCGGGGCACGGCCCAGCCCGAGGTCGATGCGGTCGGGATGGAGTCCGGCCAGCAGGCTGAATTGTTCGGCGACCTTGAGGGGCGAATAATGCGGCAGCATCACCCCGCCCGAACCGATGCGCATCCGCCGCGTCGCTGCCGCTATGGCGGCGATGAGGATCTCCGGCGCCGATCCCGCCAGCGCCGGCGACGCATGATGTTCGGCAAGCCAATAACGGTGATAGCCCAGCGCTTCGCAATGCTGCGCAAGATCGATACTGTTGGCGAGCGCCGACGCCGGACTGGTGCCGGCGGCAATCGGCGTCTGGTCGAGAACCGACAGGATCACCAGCGCACGCCCAACCGCTTGCGCAGCGGCCGCTGCGGCAGGCTGGCAAGAATAGCACGGCGTTCGGTGTCGCTGGCCAGCGGCCAACGGGTGATCTCGTCAACAGTACGGCGGCAGCCTTCGCACAGGCCCGAACGCCGATCGATTCGGCAGACATTGATGCAAGGCGACGCGACTGTCATTTGCGCCGCACTGCCTTGATAAGGAGAAAAAGTAACAAACCGACGGGACCCGCAAGCAGGGTCAGCGCCAGGCAGACGAAAAGCAGCGCATGCGGCACGCCCGATGCTGGCGCGTTTTCCGCCTGCCACGACCCGATGAACAGGTCAAAAGCAAGATAATGCACCCAGCCTGCGAGCAGCGCCTGCGGGCTGGCGAGCAGCAGGCGCACACCGGCGAGCGAGCTGAAGCTGGCGCCATCGGGCCAGCCCCCGCCGCTGACGAGGCCTGTTACAAGGAACACCGCATAGGCCGCGCACAGGATCGCGGCGACCAACCGCGCCACAAGCACCATGGCCGAGCGCTGCACCGGCGCGAGTGCCAGTGCCAGCCAGCCGATCAGCGCCGCCGCGCTCGCCAGTGCGAAAAGTTTGTCCACGCCCATGGCGCGCACGCTGGCCGCAGCATCGCGTTGCGTCAAGCCATGCGCAGCCTCTATGGACAGATGAAAAAAGGGGAAACGCAAACGTGGCTGTGCAGGATACCGACATCGTCATTATCGGCGGCGGCCATAATGGGCTGGTCTGTGCCGCCTATCTCGCCGCCGCCGGGTTGCAAGTGACCGTGCTCGAACGCCGCAGCGTCACCGGCGGCGCAGCGGTAACCGAGGCGTTTCACCCCGGTTTTCGCAATTCGGTGGCGAGCTA
This sequence comes from Polymorphobacter sp., assembly GCA_049314415.1. Classification (GTDB taxonomy): domain Bacteria; phylum Pseudomonadota; class Alphaproteobacteria; order Sphingomonadales; family Sphingomonadaceae; genus Sandarakinorhabdus. Next base: position 9,442 of record JBMOFG010000002.1, on the reverse strand, counting down.
CACCGTCTCGCTGCTCAATCCGCGGGTCATTGCCGATCTCGAACTGGCGAAACATGGCCTGCGCATTGTCAACCGCCCCTTTTCCAACTTCCTGCCCAGCGCCGATGGACGCTATCTGCTGACTGGCGGCGGCGGCACCGAGGCCGAAGTCGCGAAATTTTCGACCCGGGATGCCGCCGCACTGCCGGCCTATGAGGCGCAACTGGAGACCATAGCCGACCTTTTGCGCGACCTGGTCCTCGAAACGCCGCCCAACCTGACCAGCGGCGGCTGGCGCGAGGCGATCCCCGAACTGCTCGGCGCTGCCCGGCTCGGCAACCGGCTGCGGCGGCTGACCATGGACGAGCGTCGTGTCCTGCTTGAGCTTTTTGCCACCTCGGCGGGCGAATTCCTCGATGGCTGGTTTGAATCAGACCCCTTGAAAGCGGTGCTCGGCTTCGATGGCATCGTCGGCAATTATGCCTCACCCTATGCCGCCGGCTCGGCCTATGTTCTGCTTCACCATGTCTTTGGCGAAGTGAACGGGGTCAAGGGCGCGTGGGGCCATGCCATTGGCGGCATGGGGGCCATCAGCCAGGCGATGACCCGGGCGTGCGAGGCGCGCGGCGTGCGCATTCGTACCGATTGCGCAGTCGCAGAAGTGCTGGTGGAAGGCGGCCGTGCCTGTGGTGTGGTAACGGCAGCGGGCGAGGTGATCCGGGCGAAGCGCGTCGTTTCGAACATTCACCCAAAGTTGTTGTTCGAAAAACTTGTCGATCCGGCGCATCTTGCGCCCGATTTCCGTACCCGCATGAGCCGCTACAAATCGGGATCGGGCACGTTCCGCATGAATGTCGCGCTGTCGGCATTGCCCGACTTCACCTGCCTGCCCAGCGCCGGCGCGCACCTATCTGCCGGGATCATCCTGGCGCCATCGCTGGCCTATATGGAAAAAGCGTGGATCGATGCGCGTCAGACGGGCTGGTCAACGGCACCGATTGTGGAACTGTTGATCCCCTCAACCCTGGATGACAGCCTGGCGCCGGCGGGGCAGCATGTCGCCAGCCTGTTCTGCCAGCATGTTGCCCCCGAACTGCCTGGCGGGGCCTCGTGGGATGACCACCGCGACACCGTGGCCGACCTGATGATCGCCACAGTAGACCAGGCGGCTCCAGGCTTTGCGGCGTCGGTGATCGGCCGCCAGATCAAGTCCCCGCTCGATCTCGAACGCGATTTCGGGCTGGTCGGCGGCGACATCTTCCATGGCAAACTGACGCTGGACCAGCTGTTTTCGGCGCGGCCCATGCTCGGCCATGGTGATTATCGCGCTCCCGTCGCTGGTCTGTACATGTGCGGCGCCGGCACCCACCCCGGCGGCGGCGTGACCGGCGCTCCCGGCCATAACGCCGCGCGCGCCATTCTGCATGATGTTCGGCGCCGGCGCTGACATTAGCGGCGGCGCATAGCGGGCCGGGCGGGCAATCGTCATGACCCGGCGATGCCGGCGCCTCGAAAAACAGAGCGCTGATGACCGGGTTGACCTTGATTCCGGCTGATAGTTGCATCATTTCGACAGCTAGGTATGTATATCAAACAATTCGGAAAATGAAGAATGCATCGATGCTGATCGCTCAGGTTACCGACATCCATCTGGGGTTTCAGCCGGACGACCCGGCGGAACTGAATCGCAAGCGATTCGATGATGTCGTTGCCGCGCTGATGGCGATGGATCCGCGCCCCGATGTGCTCCTTGCCACCGGCGATCTGACCGAAAATGGCACGGTCGCTTCCTATCGTGTTTTCAAGAAAATCTGCGACTCGCTGCCCTTCCCCGTTTTGTCGGCGCTCGGCAACCATGACAATCGCGACAATTTTCGTACCGTGTTTACCGACGCACCGAACGTCGACGGCTTTGTGCAATATACCCATGACGCCGGGCCGCTGCGCATCGTGATCCTGGACACGCTCCTCGAAGGCCAACATGCCGGCGACTTTGACGCGCAGCGTGCCGACTGGCTGGATGCGACATTGCTGGCGTCCGACAAGCCGACGATCGTCGTCCTCCACCACCCACCCATCGAAACCGGCAACGGCTGGATGACGGAGGACCTAGACGCCCCTTGGGTACTGCGGCTCGGCGCGGTGATCGGCCGCCACCCCCATGTCATCCGCATAGTATGCGGCCATCTCCACCGCGCCATCGTCACCCGCTGGGCCGGGACGACACTGGCGGTCTGCCCATCATCAGGGCCGCAAGTCGCGATCGATTTCCGTGAAATCGACCCGGAATGCCCCGATGGCCGCGATATGATCGTCGCCGAACCGCCGGGCTATGCCCTGCATTACTGGACCGGACGCGACCTGGTCACCCATTTTGGCGTCGGCGGCAATCATCAGGTACTGGCGCGCTACAACACCCGGATGCAGCCGGCTGTCCAGCACATCCTGGCGGAGCGACACGAAAACCGCTAGCGGCGGCGCCGGCGTATTACACGCGCATCGGCATCAGCACGTACAGCGCCCGCGAATCATCGCTCTCGCGGATCAGCGTCGGGGCGGCGGCATCGGCGAGATGGACATCGACCTGGTCGCTGCCGACCTGGCCGAGGATATCAAGCAGGTAGCGGTAATTGAAACCGACTTCGAACTCGGGCGACGAATATTCGGCCGGCACATCTTCAGCGGCGGTACCATTCTCGGGGCTGGTGACCGACAGGGTGACCTTGTCCCGGCTCAGCGCCAGCTTGACCGCGCGGGTTTTCTCGGTGGTCGCAATGGCAGCGACACGATCGACTCCTTCCGAAAGGCTGCGCGTGTCGATCTTGAGGATGCGGTCGTTGGCTGTCGGGATCACCCGGCTGTAATCGGGGAAGGTGCCGTCAATAAGCTTGGACGTCAGCGTTGCTTCGGGCGAGAAACGGAACCGGATCTTCGACGTCGACAGCGACACTTCGATCGACGCATCGTCACCATATTCGTCGAGCAGCTTGCGAACTTCGGCGACGCATTTGCGCGGCACGATGACACCCGGCATGGTCGCGGCACCTTCGGGCAGATCGAGCTCGATGCGCGCCAGACGATGACCATCAGTAGCAACGGCGCACAGCTTGGGAGCTGCGCCTTCGACGGCATGGATGTAGATGCCATTGAGGTAATAGCGCGTTTCCTCGGTCGAAATGGCAAAACGGGTACTGTCGATCAGTTCGCGCAGGTCCTTCGCCGGCAGCGAGAACACCGTCGGCAATTCGGTTTCGGCGATGACCGGAAAATCATCGCGCTTGAGCGTCGCCAGGCTGAAGCGCGAGCGGTTGGCGACCACCGTCATCTTGTCGCCGGCAACGGCCAGTTCGACCTGGCTGCCTTCGGACAATTTGCGCACAATGTCGAACAATGTGTGCGCGCCGACGGTGGTGGCACCATTGATGTCGATGACCGCCGGAATGGTTTCGACGACCTGAAGATCAAGGTCCGTCGCCATCAGGCGCAGGCCTTCGCTGCGCGCTTCGATAAGCACGTTGGAAAGGATCGGGATAGTGTTGCGGCGCTCTACCACCGACTGGATGTGCGCAAGGCATTTCAGCAGCGTAGCGCGTTCGACCGTCGCTTTCATTTACAATCCTTGTGTACCCGTGACTGGGATTCCAACATGACTATAGCGCCCCTAGCGCCGCATGGTAGTGGCGAAGTTGCCGCAAAATGCTAGAGCTGGCGCTTATTGTACCGGGTCCGCCCCGGTTCACCAGCCGATCGGGAACCCATGGACATCATTCTCGCGCGCCACGCCGAAACCGTTTTCAACGCGGCAGCGCGCATGCAGGGCCATATGGCGCATACACCGCTGACCCGCGCCGGCATTGCCCAGGCCGAAGCGATGGGCGCGGCGCTGGCAACGGCCGGCACGGCGGCAGGGCGCGATCTGTGGGTGTCGCCCTCGGGGCGGACCCAGCAGACTGCGGCGATCGTCGGCGAATATCTAGGGCGCAATTTCTTCGATTGGCGGCAGGACAAACGCCTGCTCGAGATCGATGTCGGCGATTGGGAGGGGCGTTATTACGCCGATATCGTCGCCGAAACCGGCCGCTCCATCGTCGATGCCGAACGCGGTCTCTTTACCGAGCCGGCGCCTGGCGGCGAATGGTTCCCGGCGATTGCGGCTCGACTCAATACTTGGCTGGCAGAGCTTGATCCAACCCGCCCGTCGCTTGTCATCAGCCACGGCATAACCGCCAACGTGCTCCGCGGGCTGCTTGTCGGCGGTGAAGACTGGCATGGCGTTCCTGTCGCTCCGCGCGCGCCGCAGGGCACCATCTTCCGTATCAAGGACGGTCAGGAGTCAGTGCTGCTTACTGGCACCGGCGCACAGGGCGTGCGCGCGGCCTAGAAGGTCCCGGGAACCTCGCGCTGGGCGACACCCGGCCGGTCGGGCATCAGCAGCACGCGGCGGTCGCGCGGCAGTTCGGCGCCGGCGGCACTGCGAGCCTCGCTGCTGATCGGCGTACAGGCCTTGCCCGCTAAAAAGTCGAGCGCGGCGCGGGTCGAAGCTTCGGCCGGATCGCCCATCTGTGCCGACAGCGCGTCATCGGCGCGGCAACTCGCGGCGACTTCGCTGGCGAGACCCTTGTAATATTCGCCGCGCCGCGCCGAATTCTGCGTGGCAAAAGCAACAATGCGCAGCCGATCGTCACACACCGCCTGATCGCGGGCGATCTGGCCAACCGGCTTGCCAAAGGTGTTGGCGCCGATCAGCCCGCTCGCGGTGCCCAGATAGGGGGTGAAGCTGTTGATCACCAATTCGCTCGCCGAAGCCGAGGCGGCGGTGCCGATAAAGGCGATACGAATCGGCGCGATCGATTGCGTCTGGCGGTTGAAGAGTTTTGTCGAATTGTTCGACGATTTTTCCGGCCGGAACGTCGTGATGCTGAACACCTCAGACGCGAGGCGATTGTCGCCCATCAGGTCGCCCATCAGCTCGGCGATCGAAACCAGCCCGCCGCCATTGTAGCGAAAATCGACGATGATCTCGTTCACACCCTGCGCCTTGAAGCCGGCAAAGGCCTCGCGCAATTGCGGGTCGGCGGTCGAAATGAAGGTCCGCAGATTGACATAGCCGATGCGCTTGCCGCCTTCGGTGATAATCCGGCTGCCAAACCGCGGGCTGAGCGGCTGGATGGCAAAATCGGCCTTGGCCATGCTCACAACGCGGCTGCCGCCGGCATCGGTGATGCGCACGCTGCGGGTGACGCCGGCGGTCGAGGGGCCAAAGGCGGTACTTATCCCGGCGGCACCTTCCGCCGCGATGATCGCATCGACGCTGCGCAGATCAGTGTCCGAGGTGCCGATAGCAAGGATTTCGGTGCCACGGTCGAGCCCGGCGGCAAAGGCCGGCGCATTTTCATAAGCATCGGCAACGAACACCCGGCGCGCAACGCTGTCAGTCTGCAACCGGATGCCGAATGCGGCGGTCTGGCCCGAATTAAAGAAGGCATTTTCTTCGGCAATCGAGGTTATGGACGTGAAGAAGCGATCGCGCCCCTGCCCCCGCGCCGTCGCGGTCAGCGCGTCGATATAGGTTGTAACACTGGTGTAAAGCGCGGGATCGAGCGTTGCCGGCAGGGTTTCGGGGAACAGATAGAATTCGCGCAATTGCGCCGCCGCCCAGTCCTGACGCGAGCGCAGCGAGCATGTGCTGCTGGGGGTCGGAGTTGGGGTCGGCGTGAAGCCCCCGGTGGACGGGGCGCTGCTGCTGCCACCACAGGCCGACAGCAGCAGCGACAGGGTGACGAATATGGTAGCGAATGGCGCCCTCGGCCGCGGCAACTTGACCGACTGCACGGCGATCAGACCTTGGCCTTCGAATTGGTTTTTGGCCTGGCGGCGGGCGTCTTGGCAACGGCAGGTGCCTGCAATGGGGTGGCGCCGAGCGGCGCCAGTGGCGGCGACAGCGCAGCGGGCGGAATCGGCGAGGCCGGTGCCGGCGGCGGCACCTTGTCAACGGCGATCGACGCCTTGAGGATGCGCGACGGGTTTTCCGGCGGTTCACCCTTTTCGATGGCATCGACGAATTCCATGCCGCTGATCACCCGGCCCCAGACCGTATAGGTGCGGTCAAGCTTGAGCACCGGCTGGAAAACAATGAAGAACTGACTGTTGGCCGAATCAAGCCCCTGGGCACGCGCCATCGATACGGCACCACGGACGTGCGGGAGGTCGTTGAATTCGGCAGCAAGGTCGGGGAGTTTCGAACCACCCTGGCCGGTCGCAGTCGGGTCGCCACCCTGCGCCATAAAACCTTCGATAACACGGTGGAAGACCGTGCCGTCGTAAAAGCCCTCGCGTGTCAGCGTCTTGATACGGTCGACATGCTTGGGTGCCGCATCGGGCCGCATGACAATCTTTACCCGCCCGCCGGTCGACAGGTCGAGCACCAGAACATTTTCATCATCAATGCTGGCCAGCGACCCCGGCAGTGTCGGCGCCGGCCCCATCTTGGGAAGCACCGGCGGCGCCTTCAGGTCTTCCTTTGATGGTTGCCCCTGAGCGTGTCCCGCGCCCGCCAGACCCAGCGCGACAGCGGCGACAGTCAGAAAGCGCAACACCATGATTTTCATCCTCTGCGACCCGTTTCGGCGACTCTGGCGACCACATCGGCAGCAACGCGGTGCGTCACAAATTTGCGGATATCCCCCCCATAGACCGCAATTTCCTTGACCAGTTTCGAAGCAATCGGCTGCAGGGCGACATCGGCCATCAGGAATACCTGTTCGATATCGTCATTGAGCGCGCGGTTCATGCCAGTCATCTGAAACTCATATTCGAAATCGCCGGCACCGCGCAGGCCGCGCACGATCACCGTCGCGCCCAGTCTTTCGGCAAAGGTCATCAGCAATTCGTCGAATTCGACGACTTCGACGCCAGCAATGCCTTCGACTTCGCGGCGCACCTGGGCCTGACGTTCGGCAAGCGTGAACATCGGCGATTTCGACGGGTTGGTCGCCACGCCGATGACCAGCCGGTCGACCAGCCGCGCGCCGCGGCGGATGATGTCCATATGTCCCAGCGTGAGCGGATCGAAAGTGCCAGGGTAAACGCCTATCCGCATCGGTCTTCTCCTAGCGGTCGCGTTCGATCGCGAAGCGCGCGATGGCGCGCAGCAGATCGGCTTCCTCACCAAAACTATTGAGATGCGTGATGGCCTGGTCGATCAGCATCGCTGCCTGGGTCCGCGCCTGTTCAACGCCCATTAGCGACACGAACGTCGCCTTGCCGGCAGCGGCATCCTTGCCCACCGCCTTGCCGGCGGCTTCGGCCGAGCCTTCGACATCGAGCAGATCATCGGCGATCTGAAAGGCCAACCCGAGGTCGCGGGCATAACCGCGCAACGGCGTGCGCTGCGCTTCGGGCACACGCCCCATGATCGCCCCGGCTTCGAGGCAGAAACCGATCAGCGCACCGGTCTTGAGTGCCTGCAGCCGGGTCACCCCGGCGAGGTCGTAAAGCTCATGTTCGGCGACCAGGTCCATCATCTGGCCGCCGCCCATTCCCGACGGGCCGGATGAGACCGCCAGTTCGGTGACGAGCTCGCAGCGTGCGAACGGGTCTTCATGTGTCGCCGGATCAGCGAGAATTTCAAAGGCCAGTGCGTGCAGGCAATCGCCTGCGAGCACCGCGGTCGCTTCGTCAAATGCCTTGTGTACCGTCGGCTTGCCGCGCCGCATGTCGTCATCATCCATGCACGGCATGTCATCATGGATCAGGCTGTAAACATGGATGCATTCGATAGCGAGCGCCACCCGTAGCGCGCGTTCGCGATCAACATGAAACAGGTCGCAGGCTGCGACAACTAATAATGGCCGCATGCGCTTGCCACCACCGATGGCGGCGTGGCGCATGGCGTCATATAATTTCGCTCGGCTGTCGGCCGGCACCGCGAGCAGCCGGTCGAATCGCTGGTCCATGGCTTTGCCAATGGCATCGAGCGCGGGTTTCAGGCTGGTCGATGACACGTGCACGGTGACGGCTCCCTGGGTCATTCCGCGCGGCTGGCGACGGCCGCGGCGGGGTCAAAGGGGCGGGTGCCGATGGCATCGCCGGCGTCATTCTGCTGGATGACTTCGATCCGCGCCGACGCATCGGCAAGCTTCTTTTCGCAATGCGCCTTCAGGGCCTGGCCTTGGGTATAGAGATTGATCGAATCCTCCAGGCTCGCCTCACCGCTTTCAAGGCGGTGGACGATGGTTTCAAGCTGCTTCAACGCCGCTTCGAAACTCAGTTGCGCAAGGTCGGTCATGTCCATGCCGCGTGTTTGAACGGGCGCGCCGAAAGGGTCAAGCCGCGAGGCACGGTCACCGGTTAAGTGCGCGGGTTTCGCGGCTGATCAAGTCGGCAAAGGCCGGCCGAGCGAGCATGGCAGCGGCAAAGGCGGCAACGCGCGGGTAAACGCCTGCGTCAACGCGATAGCCGGCATGGGACAGATTGGCGAACGGGCTGGCGACGGCAATATCGGCGAGCGTCAACCTGTCTTCAACCAGATAGCCGCTGGCAGGCAGCACCTGCTCCAGATAGGCGAGCACCGGCGGCAGTTCCTCTGCCTCGGCCTTGTCGGCGGCGACTTGGTCGCCCGGCTGCTTGAGAAAAAGCGGCGCCACGATGCGATTGAAGAACATTTTGCCGGCGGCGACGGTCAGGATGGTATCGGCAAATTCGTCGAACCAGATGGTCGTCGCCCGTGCTTGCGGTGCCGTCGGCAGCAGCGCCGGGCCCGGTACCAATGTCAGCAGATAATGCGCAATCGCCGACGAATCGGCGAGCGTGAAGTCACCATCGCGCAAGGCCGGGATCTTGCCGAACGGGCTGGCGGCGCGGAACTCGGGATCCTTCGAGCCAAGCCCGACCTGTTTCGACTCCAGCGTCACGCCCAGTTCCGCCGCCAGTACCAGCACCTTGCGGACAAATGGCGACATCGTCGAACCATAGATGATCATCGCGTCCCAAATCCCTTTTGCCCTAATTGCGAGGCTGGCGGTGCGCGGCGGCATCGTCAAGGGTGACGCGCGCGAAGCGACAGGCTAGCCTGTCGGCGAAAGTCCGGGAGAGAGCCATGAATGCCGCCGTCATCGCTGCCGATGCTGCCGCGCGTCAGCCGACCGCTGCCACTGCCGCGGTACTGCGCGCGCGTGGTACACCTTATGCACTGGAGGCCGTCACGCTGGCGGCGCCCGGCCCCGAGCAGGTGCTCGTTGAAATCCGCGCCTGCGGCATCTGCCACACCGATGTCGGCGTACAGAATTACGAACAAGGACTGCCACTGCCTCAGGTGCTCGGCCATGAAGGCGCAGGTATCGTGCTTGCAGTCGGCGACGGCGTTAGCAATGTCGAACGCGGCGACCATGTCGTGCTCAGCTATGCCAGTTGCGGCCATTGCGGCAATTGCGCCGATGATCATCCGCAATATTGCAGCGACTTC
>JBMOFG010000001.1:0-21296 GCA_049314415.1 Polymorphobacter sp. | reverse complement strand
GCTGGGACAGTTTGACCCCGCCTGATCTGACAGCACTGCGCGCCGCCCTCGCCACCCAAGCTACAGGGCTGGGCTTTGCCAGCATCGGCATCGCGCCGCCGATGCGGCCCCGCAAGCCGGTGCACGCCTGCGCCAATGGCTCGCCACCGGCCGGCATGGAGACATGCTGTGGATGGCCGATCGCGCCGAACGCCGGGCCTCACCAAAAGGCCTGTGGCCCGAGGTACGCAGCGTAATCATGCTCGGCACAAGCTATGCACCGGGGCTCGACCCGCTGCGCCATGCTGGCCATCCCGATACCGGCGTCATCTCGGTCTATGCGCTGGGCAGCGACTATCACGATGTCATCAAGAAACGGCTGAAGGCGCTGGCGCGCTGGCTGGTCGCGGCGGCACCCGGCAACGAACTGAAGGTCTTTGTCGACACCGCTCCGGTCATGGAAAAGGCGCTCGCCGAGGCCGCCGGACTCGGCTGGCAGGGCAAGCACACCAATGTCGTGTCGCGAAACCATGGCTCTTGGCTCTTCCTAGGCGCCATGTACACGACACTCGACCTGCCCGTCGATTCCCCGCACCGCGACCGCTGCGGCTCCTGTACCCGCTGCCAGACAGCCTGTCCGACCAATGCCTTCCCGGCGCCCTATCAACTCGATGCGCGGCGCTGCATCTCCTACCTGACCATCGAGCACAAGGGACCGATCCCGCAAGAATTCCGCAGCGCCATCGGCAACCGCATCTATGGCTGCGACGATTGCCTCGCCGCGTGTCCATGGAACCGCTTTGCGCAGGCCGCGCGCGAAATGGCCTTTGCGCCGCGCGCCGAACTCGCTGCCCCGGCGCTCGCCGACCTGCTGGCGCTTGATGATGCGAGTTTCCGCGCCGTGTTCTCGGGTTCGCCGATCAAGCGCATCGGCCGCGACCGGTTAGTGCGCAACGCCTTGATCGCGGCGGGCAATTCGGGCGATCCGGCGCTGGCAGCCAGCATCTCCCCATTGCGGGATGACGCCGACCCGGTGGTCGCCGAAGCCGCCATTTGGGCGCTGGCGCAGCTTGCCAGAACCGGCCCGGCCTGACGAGCAGCATGCCGCTGCCAGCTGCACCGGCGCCACGCCGCGATCAGCCGTGCACAACCCCGACAGCGACTGGCGGGCTTACTGCGGCCCCAAGCGCAGCGTTACTGCGGTGGTGCCGACCTTGGCCGCTGCCCGTCGTTCAATGTGCGGTTGAGCCATTCCTGATCGAGCATCGGGTTCGCATCGGGGCGCGGCGCTTCCGGCCTGGGCGCCTGGACATTGCCCGGCACCAGCGCTTCGCCGTCAGGCCCGGCTTCCGGCAGGGCCAGATCGCCACCGTCGATGCCATAAACCTGATCGTCGGGCTCGATGATCATTTCCCCGCTGTCGACGCTGGTGACCAACGGCTCGGGCGGGTTGCCACCGACGGCGCGCGCCATGAAGGCGGCAAAAGCGCGCGCCGGCGCCCGGCCACCGGCGAGACCGGGCACGGCGCGGGCATCATCGCGGCCCATCCAGACGCCGGCAGTCAACTCGTTGGTGAAACCGAGGAACCAGCCGTCCTTGTTGCTGCTCGTCGTGCCGGTCTTGCCCGCCAGCGGGCGGCCGATCTGCGCGGCGCGACCGGTGCCGGTTTCCACCGCTGCCTTCATCAATTCGGTCATCTTGGCGGCAACAAAGGGCGCCACCACGACCCGCGGCGTATCGGGCTCGCGTTCATACAATACCCGGCCTGCGCCGGAGGTAATGCGGGTGATGGCATAGGGGCGCGCCTCGAGGCCGCCATTGGCGACGGTGGCAAAGGCCTGGGTCATTTCGAAAAGCGTCACGTCCGACGTGCCGAGCGCCATCGCAGGGCGCCGGTCGATCGGCGTGGTGATACCAAAGCGCCGCGCCATATCGGCAACGGTGTCATAGCCGACCCGCGCGGCGAGTTCGGCAGCAACCGTGTTGATCGACTGGGCAAAGGCATCGCGCACCGTCACCGGCCCGATGAAGCGGCCATTGCTGTTGCGCGGCGACCAATTGCCGAACTGCAACGGCCGGTCGTCCATCACGTCATCGGGTTCGACCCCGTCCTCGATGGCGGCGGCATAGACAAAGAATTTGAACGCCGATCCGGGCTGTCGCCGCGCAGCGACAGCCCGGTTGTAGTTGGATTTCACATAGTCCCGGCCGCCGACCATCGCCTTGACCGCACCGTCGCGCGCCAGCGCAACCAGCGCGCCCTGGGCACCGCCCGGGCTTTCGGCGATGATCGCGGCTTCAGCGGCGCGTTGCCCGGCCGAATCGAGTGTGGTGATCACCTGCAAGGGTTCGCGGGTTTCGTCGGTCAGGTTTTCGACCTCGGCCAGCACCCAGTCGGTGAAATAGCGCACGCTCGCCTTGCGTTCCTGCGGCGCAAACCGAACAACGCTGATATCGGCTACAGCGGCTTCGCCCGCGGTGATCGCGCCTGAATCGACCATGGTGGAAATGACGGTATCGGCCCGGCGGCGCGCGGCATCGGCATCGGCAGACGGGGCGTAGCGCGACGGCGCCTTGACCAGTCCGGCGATGATTGCCGCTTCCTCAAGGCTGAGCGTGGTGGCTGAATGGCCGAAGAATTTGCGCGATGCTGCATCGATGCCATAGGCGCCGCCCCCAAAATAGACGCGGTTGAGATAGAGTTCGAGCAGCGCGTCCTTGGTGAACTTTCGCTCGAGCGCCATCGCCAGCACAATCTCGCGGGCCTTGCGGCCAAAGGTCTTGGTCGAGGTGAGAAAGACGTTGCGCGCCAGCTGCTGGGTGATGGTCGACGCACCCTGAACACTGCGCCCAGCCTTGAAATTGACAAGGGCGGATCGAACAATGCCGATCGGATCGATACCGGGATGGCTGTAGAATCGCCGGTCTTCCACCGCGATCATCGCGCCGGTCATGGTCCTGGGAATTCGCGAATAGGGCAGCCATTCGCCAAAGCTCGGCCCGAGTGAGGCGAGCACGCTACCGTCGCTAGCTTTGATTTCAACCGACTGGCCGTTGGGGGAGCGCATCATCGCGTCGAAATCGGGCAGCGTGGAAAAGGTGGCCGCCACAGCGACGACCAGCGCCAGCACACCGGTCAGCCCGAGGATGATACTGGCCTTGACAAGAAACGCGAAAAAGCCGGCGATGCTGCCGGCAAGGGTCGCTTTGCGGGTTGGGGGTCGGGCCACGACGTCGGCAGATAAGCGGCAATCGCCGCGGTTACAAGGACACGCCGCCGCAGCCCGGACAACCCGGGTCCTTCGCCAGCCGAACCGTGCGCATACGGGCGCCCAGCGCATCATACAGCAGCAGCCGCCCGGCCAGACTGTCGCCGAACTCGGCCACCTCGCGCAGTACCTCCAGCGCCATCAGCGAGCCGATCACCCCCGTAAGCGCGCCGAGTACCCCGGCATCGGCACAACTGCGCGCATCGCGATCATGGGCGTTGCCGACAAGGCAGCGATAACAGGGCAGCCCGGGCCGGTAGCCCTTGAAAGTCGCGACCTGGCCATCGAACGGCCCGACCGCGCCCGACACCAACGGCACGCCCAGCGCCTGCGCCGCATCGGCAACCGCCAGCCGCGTCGCGAAACTGTCGCAGCCATCGGCGATGACATCATGCCCGGCGAGCAGGCCATCGGCATTGCCCGCATCGAGGCGCAGCGCGACGGGCGCAACGACGATATGCGGATTGAGCGCGCCGAGCCGTTCGACCGCCACCGCCGTCTTGGCCCGCCCAGCATCGGTGGTGGTGAATAGTATCTGGCGCTGGAGGTTGCTGATCGCCACCGCATCATCATCGATGACGCTGATGTGCCCGACGCCCGCCGACGCAAGATACAGCAGGCACGGCGATCCCAGCCCGCCGGCGCCGATGACCGCAACCCGCGCCCGCTTCAGCGCCGTCTGCCCGCGCCCGCCGATATCGGGCAAGACGAGATGGCGGGCATAACGATCGAGTTCATCGTCGGAAAATTCGGTCATCGCTGGTCCCGGTTGCACACCTGCGCTTTACACCAGCGCGGCGGCAGGGAAAGAGCAAGCAAGGAGAAGCATTGTTATGATCATCGCCTTCAAACGCCTGCCCGGCAATGACGACCTGCCGCTGCCGGCCTACGCCAGCGCCGGCGCTGCCGGTTTCGACTTGCGCGCCGCCACCGCGCTGACCATCGCGCCCGGCGCCATCGCGCTGGTGCCGACCGGCTTTGCCGTGGCCGTGCCGCCGGGCCATGAGCTCCAGGTCCGCCCGCGCTCGGGGCTGGCGGCCAAGCACGGCGTCACAGTGCTCAACAGCCCGGGCACCATCGACAGCGATTATCGCGGCGAAGTTGCCGTCATCCTTATCAACCATGGTACCGCCGCCTTCGCCATCGCGCATGGTGACCGGATCGCGCAAGCCGTCATCGCCGCCGCGCCTCAGGCCGAATTGGTTGAAGTCACCAGTCTTGATGACACGGTGCGCGGCAGTGGCGGATTCGGGTCGACGGGCCGCAGCTGATGCTTGTCGCCGATTTCGATTTCGATTTGCCCCCAGAACGCATCGCGCTGCGCCCGGCATGCCCGCGTGATTCAGCACGCATGCTCGAAGTGCGCGGGCGCGCGCTCGGTGATTTCGTCATGCGCGACTTGGCCGGGCGGCTGCGCGCCGGTGACGTGCTGGTGGTCAACGACACCCGCGTCATCCCGGCGCAACTCCATGGCGCCACCGGGAACGCCCGCATCGGCGTGACGCTGCACAAGCGCGAAGCCGCCGATGTCTGGTGGAGCTTCGTGCGCAATGCCCGCCGCCTCAAGCCCGGGTCGCTGGTCGATTTCGGCGCCGGCCTGACCGGCAAGGTTCTCGAAAAGGCCGATGAAGGCGCCGTGCTCTGGCGCTTTGCCGCTGACGGCGCGATCGAAACCGCCATGGCCGCCGCCGGCGCCATGCCGCTGCCGCCCTATATCGCCAGCAAGCGCGCCACCGACGAACGCGATGCCGAAGACTATCAGACGCTTCACGCAACAAAGGACGGCGCCGTTGCCGCCCCAACCGCCGGGCTACACTTCACCCCCGAGCTCTGGGCTGCCCTAGCCGCCGCCGGGGTGACCCGCGAGACCGTCACCCTCCACGTCGGCGCCGGTACCTTCCTGCCGGTCAAGGCCGACGATACCGATGACCACAGGATGCACGCCGAATGGGGCAGCATCGACGCCGAAACCGCCGCCCGCCTCAACGCCGCCCGCGCCGCCGGCGGCCGGGTCATCGCGGTCGGCACCACTTCGCTGCGCCTGCTCGAATCGGCGGTGCAGGACGGCGTCATCCAGCCCTTCACCGGCGACACCGCGATCTTCATCACCCCCGGCTATCGCTTCGGCGCCATCGACGGGCTGATCACCAATTTCCATTTGCCGAAATCGACGCTGTTCATGCTGGTCAGCGCGCTGATGGGCTTAGACGTGATGCAGGCGGCCTATGCCCATGCCATCGCGCACGATTATCGCTTCTATTCCTATGGTGATGGCTCGTTGCTGCTGCCATAGTCGGCGCGGGGGGAATGCCATGCGAACGGCGATGATGCTGCTGGCGGCGTTGGGGCTTGCCGCGTGTGGCGGCGGCTCCTCGCCCGCGCCGACCGCGGTCGTCACGCCCGCACCGACACCATCCCCGACACCCACACCGACCCCCACGCCCACACCGACTCCCACACCGACTCCCACACCCGCGTCGGTCGAACGCGACATTCTGCCTGCCACCGCCGGCACCGGCATCACCAGCAATTTTGCCGCACATGTCGTTATCAACCCCGATCCGGCGGTGGCGGCAAAGGGCAAATTGTTCGTCATGCTGCCCGGCACCGGCGGCCAGCCACGTTTCTACCGCCTGATCCTGCGCACCGGCGCGGCGCGCGGCTATCATGCCATCGGGCTCAACTATCCCAATGACAGCGCCGTCGAATTCCTGTGCGGGGTCGGCGCCAGCGCGACCTGCGCCGGCGAAACCCGGCGCGAGATCATCACCGGCGCCGCGGCCAGCCCCGCCGTCAGTGTCGATGCCGCCAATTCGATCGACGGCCGGCTGACCACGCTGCTGACCTACCTCGCCGCTACCTTCCCCAGCGAAGGCTGGAACCGCTTCCTTCGCGCCGGCGCTCCCGACTGGTCGCTGATCACCATCGCCGGCCATTCGCAAGGCGCGGGCCACGCCGGTTATATGGCCAAGCTGCGTGAAGTCGACCGGGTGGCGATGTTCGCCGGCCCCGGCGACATCGGCGGCGTCGCCAATGTGCCGGCTGCCTGGCTCGACCTGCCGGCGATTACCCCGGCGGCACGACTCTATGGCTTTGCCCATTCGGGGGACGAGCTCATCCCCTTCGCCTTTCTGCAGATCAACTGGGCCCGGCTCGGCATAGCGGGCTTTGACGCGGCCGTGTCGGTCGATGGCGCGGCACCGCCCTTCGGCAACAGCCGCCAGCTCGTCACCAGCACGGCGCCGGCCCTTGCCCCCACCGTCACCGCGCCGCTGCACGCTTCGATGGTGCTCGATGCCACAACGCCGCTCGCCGCCGATGGCACGCCGCTGTTCCGGCCGGTGTGGACCTATATGGCTTTTCCCTGATAGCGATGCGCATCCTCGTCACCGGTGGCGCCGGTTTTGTCGGCTCGCACCTTTGCGAAGCGCTGCTGGCGCGGGGCGACAGCGTCATCGTGCGCATCTTCAACACCTATGGCCCGCGCATGGCGATCGACGATGGCCGGGTCGTCAGCAACTTCATCGTGGCGGCGCTGCGCGGTGAGCCGCTGTTGATCCACGGCGATGGCAGCCAGACCCGCAGCTTCTGCCATGTTGATGACCTTGTCACTGGGCTGCAACGCAGCATCGACTGGCTCCGCACCCGGCTGGCGATCGCCTGAAACCCCGAAAACACCGCGTCACCACGTGCCGCGACCTCGCCGCAATTCGTCCCTATACGCAGGCCATGAGCCTGATGGACCCCCCTGTCGCCCCGGCCCCAACTGGTGATGACGCACCGCTGACCAGCGATAGTGCCGGCGCAGGCGCGCTGTTGCGCACGGCCGCGCAACTGACGCGCGACCTCGGTCGCCATGATCCGCTAATCTATTGGGCTGATTTCGGCCTGTCGGCGGCCATCGGCTATGCAGCGACGGCGCTTGCCGTCCTCACGCCGCCAGGCTGGCTGTTCGCCGCTGCCGTCACCATCGCTATCCTGGCGCTATATCGCGCCGGCAGCTTCATCCACGAACTCACGCACATGAAGCCCAATGCCGTACCGGGCTTCCACACCGGCTGGAACCTGCTGGTGGGTGTGCCAATGCTGGTGCCGTCGTTCATGTACGAAGGCGTGCACAGCCTCCACCATGCCCGCACTCGCTATGGCACAGCCGAAGACCCCGAATATCTGCCGCTGGCACTTATGCCGCCGGCGACGTTGGCGCTGTTTGTTGTCGTCGCGGTGCTGGCGCCGGTGGCGCTGCTGCTCCGCTATGGCGTGCTGGCGCCGCTGTCGCTGGCCATTCCGCCGCTGCGCCGCGCGCTTATCGAGCGCTATTCGGCGCTCAGCATCAACCCGTCATTCCGCCGCCGTGCGCCGGAAGGCGACTTCCGCAGCTATTGGCTGCGCTGGGAAGTGGCCGCCAGCCTGTGGGCGATGGCCGTGCTGGCCGGCATCGCCAGTGGATCAATTCCACTGCCGGCCTTCCTGATCGTCATCGGCATCATGTCGGGATCGACCCTGCTCAACCAGGTCCGCACGCTGGTAGCGCATCTATGGGCCAACGACGGCCGGGTGCTGACCGTCACCGAACAATATCTCGACAGCGTGAACGTGCCGCCACCGGCGCTGCTACCGGCGATATGGGCGCCGGTGGGGCTTCGCTACCACGCGCTGCATCACCTGCTGCCCGGCCTGCCTTATCACGCGCTGGGCGCGGCGCATCGCCGACTATCGGCCGCCTTTCCAGTGGGTTCCGCCTATCATGCGGCCAGCTACCCCGGCCTGCCACCGCTACTTGCCCGCCTCGTGGCCGGATCGCGCACCGCGAACGGCTAAGCGCGCTCCGCCGACACGGCACCTGAGCATGGCAGGCAAGCGCTGCCAAACCCGCCAGACCCGGGATGACGGCATGGTGCCACACCCCGGACAAAGCACTGCGCATCGCCGCCGGCTCGGCTAGAAGAGGCGGCATGCTTGCCTTGCTCCCTCCTGCTTTGTCTGTCACCGGGCTAACAAAGGCACTGCCGGGGGGCCGCGTGCTGTTTTCCGGGCTCGACCTCGTTGTCGCGCCGGGTGAAATCATCGCCATTATGGGCGAATCAGGCATCGGCAAATCGACTCTGCTCAACCTCATCGCCGGGCTCGACCGCGCCGACAACGGCAGCATCGCCGTCGCCGGCGACACGCTTGCCGGGCTGAGTGATGATGCCGCGACCCGCTTGCGGCGTGACCGGCTGGGCTTTGTCTTCCAAGCCTTTCACATCCTGCCGCACCTCACGCTGGCACAGAATATCGCACTGCCGCTGGTGCTGGCCCATCAAGTCGCCGCGGTCGCCCTACCGGCTGCGCACGCCATGCTGGCCAAGATCGGACTGGCAGGGCGCGGCGACGACTATCCGGCGCAATTGTCGGGGGGTGAACTGCAACGCATTGCCATCGCACGTGCCCTGATCCACCGCCCGGCGCTGATCCTTGCCGATGAACCGACCGGCAATCTTGACCCCGAGACCGCCGAACGGATCCTCACGCTGATGCTCGCCGAAGCACGTGCGACCGGTGCCGCGGCGGTCATCGTCACCCATAGCGACCGCGCCGCCGCGATTGCCGACCGCGTGCTGTTACTGACCAGCGCCGGGCTGGTGCCGCGCGCCACATGACCGCTGGCGTGCCGGTAACTGCTGCGCGCTGGATGCTGTTCGGCGAATGGCATGCGCATCCCGCCCGAGTGGTGACCGCAGCACTCGCCATCGCCATCGGCGTAGCGCTGGGCTTTGCCGTCCATCTCGTCAACGCCAGCGCGCTCCAAAGCTTTGAACGCGCGCTCAGCAGCGTCAACGGTGCCGCCGACCTGCAGGTCCGCGCCGCAACCCCGGCGGGCTTTGCTGAAGCCCTTTACCCGCGTCTCGCCCGTGTTCCCGGCGTCGCGGGCATCAGCCCGGTCGTCGAACTGCCCGGCCGCGCCAGCCATATCGCCCCCGACATCGCCGGCTCGGGGCGCGGCCGGCTCACGCTCATCGGGCTCGATCCGCTGCGCGCTATCGCGGTCACCCCCAGCCTGGTGGGCCGCCACGGAGGTGACGAGGGCCTGCTGCTGTCGCGCACGGCGCTGGAAGCGCTGGACCGCCGCACCGGGCAACGCATCACCTTGGTCGCCGCGGGGCGCTCGCGCGCCTTCACCATTGCCGGCGTGCTGCCCGACGCCAGTGGCGATCAGGCCATTGCGGTTATCGATATCGCGACGGCGCAATGGCATTTCGGACAATTAGGGCGGTTGCAACGCCTCGATATCCGGCTCGGCGGCAACGCCGATCCGGTGACAGTGCGCCGCGCCATTACCGGGCTGCTGCCCGCCGATGCCATTCTCGCGACCCCCGAAGCCGATGCGCGGCGTACTGACAGCCTGTCGCGTGCCTATCGCGTCAACCTCGAGATGCTGGCGATGGTGGCTCTACTGACCGGTGGCTTTTTGGTCTATTCGGCACAATCGCTTTCGGTGGCGCGACGAGGGCCACAATTCGCGCTGCTGCGGGTGCTCGGGCTTCCCCGCCGCGCCCTGCTGGTGCAGGTCCTTGCCGAAGGCGCAGCGCTCGGGCTGGCCGGGTCGTTGCTCGGCATCGCGCTTGGTCAGGCGCTCGCCGATGTGGCGGTTTCACGACTGGGAGGAGACCTTGGTGGCGGCTATTTTGGCGCCGGCACTCCGCATCTGGGCTTTGCACCCGTCCCGGCGGCGGTGTTTGCCGGTATCGGCATTATCGTAGCGATCGTCAGCAGCCTGCTCCCGGCGCGCGATGCTGCTGCCGCTGCTCCGGCCGTGGCATTGAAGACGAACAGCGCACTGGGCGATCCGCGCCGCGGCGCCCGCTTGTGGCCGGGCGCCGCACTGCTGGCGCTGGGCGGTCTGGCGGCACTGGCGCCGCCGATCGCCGGGCTGCCGTTGCTCGGCTATGCCGCGATGGCGCTGCTTCTGGCTGGCGGTGTCGCCACAATGCCGGCGCTGGTGCGGCTGCTGCTGGCGCCGCTGTTGCGGTTGACCGGCCTGCCGCCAGCGCTCGATCTGGCGCTGAAACGACTATGGGGTGCGCCGCAACAGGCCGCCGTGGCACTGTGCGGCATCGTCGCTTCAACCAGCCTGATGGTGGCGATGGCGGTGATGGTCGCCAGTTTTCGCGGATCGGTTGATGACTGGCTGGTCGCCATCCTGCCGTCGGACATCTATCTCCACCTCGAAGGCACCGAAGGCGGCGGCCTTAATCCGGCCGGCCAGGCGCGGCTGGCGGCGACACCCGGGATCGCCAGTATCGCCTTTGTGCGGCAAGTGCCGCTGCGGCTGGCCGCCGATCGCCCCGCCGTGTTGCTCACCGCCCAGCCGATCGATCCCGCCGCGCCCGGGCGGCGCCTGCTGCTGGTCGGGGCGCAGCGGCCGGCACCGGCGGGCGAAACCCCGGTCTGGGTATCCGAAGCGATGCTGTGGCTTTATGATGCCCGCCCCGGCACGCGGCTGATGCTGCCCATCGGCGGTCGTCCGCAGCCGGTATTCGTGGCCGGGGTGTGGCGTGATTATGCCCGGCAGTTCGGCGCCATCGCGATCGCGGACGGCGATTATGTCCGCCTCAGCGGCGATGCCGGCAAGAGCGAAGCCGCCATCGACGTCCGGTCCGGCACAGAAATCGACCGGCTGATCCCTACCCTGCGCCGCGCGCTGCCAAACGGGCTGGCGGGGCAGGCGCTGTTCGGGCAGCCACGCCAGATGCGGGCCATGGCGCTGGCTATCTTCGATCGCAGCTTTGCCATCACCTATGCGCTCGAAGCCATCGCCATCATCATCGGGCTGGTCGGTGTCGCCACAACCTTTTCGGCACAGACAATGGCCCGAACACGCGAATTCGGCATGCTGCGCCACATCGGCGTCAGCCGCCGCCAGATCGGTGCAATGCTTGGCGCCGAAGGAGCGCTGCTCGGACTGGTCGGCGGCCTTGCCGGGTTGGCACTCGGCGTGGTGATGAGCCTGGTGCTGATCCATGTCGTCAACCCGCAAAGCTTCCATTGGACAATGGACACCCGCCTGCCCTTGGGCCTGTTTGCCACCCTGTTGACGGCACTGGTTGCCGCTGCTGCCGGCACTGCGCTGCTCGCCGGACGGCGGGCGCTGTCGGGCAATGCCGTGCGCGCCGTGCGCGAGGATTGGTGATGCGCAGGCTCGCCCCGCTGTTGCTGTTGCTCATCGCCGCCGGGCCGGTGCTGCCCGACTATGCCCCGGTGCGTCCCGATGTACCGGTCGTGCTGCCCCGTGACCATGGCGCCCACCCCGATTACCGCACCGAATGGTGGTATGTCACCGGCTGGCTGGCGCTGCCCGATGGCGGCAAGCGCGGCTTTCAAATTACCTTCTTCCGCACCCGGCCACCCGTTGACCAGAGCAACCCGAGCGCCTTCGCCGCCAAACAGGTGATTTTTGCCCATGCGGCGCTGTCCGACCCGGCGCGCGGCCGTCTGCTGCACGCCCAGCGCATCGCGCGCGCCGGTTTCGGGCTGGCCGGTGCCGCTACCGGCGATACCGCGCTGACGCTTGATGACTGGTCGCTACGCCGCGCTGCCAATAGCCACTTCATAGCGCATGTACGCGGCGATGGCTTCGCGCTCGACCTGACGCTCACCCCCACCCAGGCTGCCATCCTGCAGGGCCGCACCGGCTATAGCCAGAAAGGTCCTGACCCGCGCGAGGCGAGCCATTATTTCAGCCTGCCCCACCTCGCCGTCTCCGGCACCATAAGCGAAGGTCAGCAGACCGCCCGTGTTACCGGCACCGCCTGGCTCGACCGCGAATGGTCATCGACCCTGCTCACCCCGCGCGCCGTCGGCTGGGACTGGATGGGCCTCAACATGGACGATGGCGGCGCGATCACCCTGTTCCGCATCCGCGACGCCAACGGCCAGCCGGTCTGGGCGGGCGGCAGCTTCCGCGACAAGGCCGGGCGCTTCGTCATGCTCAAGCCTGATGATGTTGTCTTCACACCGGGCAAACGCTGGCGCTCAGCCCGCACCGGTACGAGCTGGCCGGTTTCGCCAACCGTGACCATCAACCTGCCCGGCCGCCGCCTCGTGCTGCCGGTAACACCGCTGTTCGCAGATCAGGAACTCGACAGCCGGCGCGGCGGCGGCCCGCTCTATTGGGAAGGCGCCGTCACCGTACCGGGTGGGCGCGGCTATCTCGAACTCACCGGTTATGCTGCGCCGTTGAAAATGTGACCAAAGCCGTTACGAACAGGCAATGACCAAAGCTGAAAACTCCGCCGTCACCGCCCCGCCGCTGGCTCCCGCCGTGGCGCGCAACCTGTGCACCGATTGCGGCGTCTCGCGCACCGCCACCCCGCAGGATTGCGGTACCGCCTGCCAGTTCATCAAGCCCGATTATCCGGCGATGGAAGCCCGCGTCCATGGCCGCACCCGTGATCCGCAGCGCCCCGACGAACGCTTTTTCGGGCCGTACAAATCGATGCTGCGCGCCTCGCTGAAGGCGCCTATCCCCGGCGCACAATGGACCGGCATCACCAGCCGCATCGGCGAAAAACTGCTCGAAACCGGTGCGGTTGATGCCGTGCTTACCATGGCGCCCGACCCCAACGACAAATGGAGGCCGATGCCGGTCATCGTCACCCGCGCCGAAGGCATGGCCCTGGTGCGCGGCATGCGCATGGGCTATGCGCCGCTGCTTGCGCTGCTCGAACCCGCCCGCGCCGCCGGGCACAAGCGCGTCGCCATCATCGGCATCCCCTGCCAGGTCCATGCCCTGCGCGCACTCGAGGCCAAGCTGGGGTTCGATCGGCTCTATGTCGTTGGCACGCCCTGTTCGGACAATACGACGACCGAGAATTTCCACGAATTCCTCGGGTTGCTCAGCGACCAGCCCGAAACGATTACCTATCTCGAATTCCGCGCCGATTATCATGTCGAGCTGCGCTTCACCGATGGCCGGGTGAAGGCAATCCCCTTCCTGTTGCTGCCGCTGTCCGACCTGCGGCCGGATTTCTTCCCGCTGACCTGCCGGACGTGCGTCGATTACACCAATACGCTCGCCGACATCACCGTCGGTTACATGGGCGGCACCGGCGAACAATGGCTGATCATCCGCAACGATCGCGGCCAGGAACTCGTCGATCTGCTCGGCGACGAATTGAAGGCGGAAGCCCCGGCCGACAATGGCAAGCCCGACGGCAGCAAGCGCGCCGGCTCGGTGAAGGGCTTCCTTGCCAATACCAAGCGCGCCGCCGGCGGGCTGCCCTTGCGCCGCATGCCGAAATGGGTGCGGCCGATCGTCGGCTGGCTGATGCCGATCATCGGCCCCAAGGGGCTGGAGTTCGGCCGGACACGCATTGAAATGAAGGCCGTCGAAACCATCATCCACCTGCGCCGCGAGGAACCGGCGCGCATGAAAGCCATGGTGCCCGATCATGTCTGGGCGCTGGTCGCGGCCTATGGGCTGACACCGAAGGACGGGGAGAAGCGTTAGGCCCGCCAGCGCGTGTAGATCGCCGTCGGCAACAGCAGCCCGCGCGCTTCCTCGCGGATGGCCATGTCGCCCGCTTCGATCGTGCCGCCAGCGCCGGCCATGACTTCGTCGGTCAGCGCGCGGATCGCCAGCGCCGACATGCGGATGGCATAGACGGTCAGCACCAGGAACGACGCATCATCGGCGAGCAACTGCCGCGCCAGGTGCATCAGTTCGGGCAGGTCGCGCTCGAGCGCCCAGATCTCGCCATCTGGCCCACGGCCATATTTGGGCGGATCGAGCAGGATGCAGTGATATTTGCTGCCGCGGCGCACCTCGCGCCGCATGAATTTCAGCGCATCATCGGTCAGCCAGCGCACCGATGTATCGGCCAACCCCGTCAGCGCCGCATTGTCGCGCGCCGCCGCCACGGCCTTCTTGCTGGCATCGACATGCGTCACCTGTGCGCCGGCTTCGGCGGCAATCAGGCTGCCGACACCGGTATAGCCGAACATGTTGAGCACGCGCATGCCGGGCTTGGTCTGCGCCCGCATCCAGTCCCATTGCGCGCCCATGTCGGGGAAAAAGCCAAGGTGGCGAAAGGGCGTGTTGGTGGCGTGAAAGCGCACCGGGCCGCGACTGACCACCCACCGTTCGGGGACGTGATATTCTAGGTCCCAGCGCCCGCCGCCTTCATCGTCACGGCCGCCGGTGAATTCGCCGTCGTGTTTCCATTCCGGGTTCGCCGGCTGCCACAGCGCCTGTGCTTCGGGCCGCACGAACTTGTAGGGGCCATAGCGCTCCAGCTTGCGGCCACCGCCCGAATCGAGCAGCGCATAATCGTCCCAGCTTTCGGTGACGAGAACATCGAGCCCGGTCATGCTGCGCGCCGCGTCTTGATTACCGCGCCGATCTCCGCCCGCGCCGGGGCATGCACCAGCATCGCCTGGCCGGCCGCCCGCGCTGCTTCCACCGTCACTGCCTCGATGCGCGTCACCACTTCGGATGCTGGCACCCAGCGGCGGTGCACCAGCAACTGCCGCGCCAGATAATCGCCCTGCCCCTGCGGACCTTCGAGCGCCATCAGCAGCGAAGCCACCGCCTGCGCCTTGGCGCGCGCCAGTTCGGCGGGCTCCAGCCCCGCCGCGGCTTCGGCGAGCACCCGATCGATCAGGTCGCGTGCCTGAGCTGCATCCTTGCGCGCCGTTGCGGCATGGACGCTCATCAGGCCGGCGTCGGCATAAGGTGTGGTCGCCGCGCTAATCGAATAGGCCAGCCCGCGCGCCTCCCGCACTTCTTGGAACAGCCGCGATGACATGCCGCCGCCCGCCGCCAGCGTGAACAGCGCCGCGGCATCATGGCCATCGTCATAGTGGCCGGGCGCCGGATAGCCGCTGGTCAACTGCGCCTGTTCGAACTTGCGCGGGTCGCTGAAACTGCCCGGGGCGAAGCGGGCGCCTTCAGGAGCGGGAATAGCGGCTTCGCCGGAATTGGGGAAAGCCACTTCGGCCAGCCGCATCACCACGTCATGCTCTATCTTGCCGGTCACCACCAGCGTCAGCCGCTGCGCGCCATAATGCGCTGCGCGCCACTGGCTTAAATGCTCGGATGTGATGCGGGCCAGCGTCTCTTCGGCGCCCAGGATCGAGCGGCCCAGCGCCTGGCCGGGAAAGGCGACTTCCTGCAAATGATCGAAAACAATATCGTCGGGGGTGTCGCGCGCTTCGCCGAGTTCCTGCAGCACGACATCCTTTTCGCGCGTAAGGTCGTCGACATCGAAGCGCGGATTGGTGACGAGATCGGCGATGATCGCCAGCCCCAGCGGCAGGTCGCGCGCCAGCAGCCGGGCATGAAACACCGTGGTATCACGCGACGTCCAGGCGTTGAGATTGCCGCCGACATCCTCGATCTGTTCGGCGATCGCCTTGGCTGAGCGGGTTTCCGTACCTTTGAACACCATATGTTCGAACAGATGGGCGAGGCCGTTATGCTCGGCCACCTCGAAACGCGCGCCGGTTTCGGCGTGCAGCGCTACCGCCACGGTTTCCACCCCCGGCGTCACGCAGGTGGCGACGCGCAGGCCATGGCGCGTATGGGCGATGACCGGGGTCATCATGCCGACGGCTGCGCGCGGGCAGCGATATAGGCCTCTACCGTTGCCAGGTCGGCCGCCATGGTGGAATAGCGCTCCTCGCGGTCGAACAGGCCCTGGGCGCGCAGGGGCAACGCCGGGCGCAGGCCGCTGGCGCGTTCGACGGCATCGGGGAATTTCGCCGGATGCGCCGTCGCCAGTGTGACCACCGGCGTGTCGCCCGCGCTGGCGCGCGCCGCAGCGAGCCCGACCGCCGTATGCGGGTCGATGATGTGACCGCATTTGTCCCGCGCCCAGCGCATCGTCTGCGCCATGGTGTCGGCATCGACGCGGGCGCTGTCGAAGATTGCCGCGGCGGCGGCACGCTGGTCAGCGGGGATCGCCATTGCCTTGCTCGCCTCGAATCCCCGCATCGCGGCAGCGGTGGCGACGCCATCCCGCCTACCGAGATCGAAGAGCAACCGTTCGAAATTGCTGCTGACCTGAATGTCCATCGACGGCGATTCGGTCGGCGTCACCGTGCCGGCGGAATAGTCGCCGGCGCTGAGCGCGCGGTGGAGGATGTCGTTGGAATTGGTCGCGACAATCAGCCGATCGATCGGCAGGCCCATCTGCCGTGCGACATAGCCGGCAAAGACATCGCCGAAATTGCCGGTCGGCACGGCAAAGCTGATGGCGCGATTGGGTGCGCCGAGCCGGACGGCCGTGTAGAAATAATAGACGATCTGCAGCATCAGCCGCACCCAGTTGATCGAATTGACTGCCGACAGGTTGAAGCGACCCGAGAAATCCGGGTCGTTGAACATTGCCTTCACCAGCGCCTGGGCGTCGTCGAAGTTACCCTCCACCGCGATATTATGGACATTAGGTGAAAGGACCGTCGTCATCTGGCGGCGCTGCACATCCGACACCCGGCCGCGCGGGTGGAGCATGAACACCTCGACCCGGTCGCGTCCGGCCAGCGCGTTGATCGCGGCCGAGCCGGTATCGCCCGAGGTCGCACCGATGATCGTCACAGACCGGCCGCTACGGCCGAGGAAGGTTTCGAACAACAGGCCGAGTGCCTGCATCGCGACATCCTTGAATGCCAGCGTCGGCCCGTGGAAAAGTTCAAGCAGCCAGTGGCGCTGATCGAGTTGCACCATCGGTGTCACGGCAGCATGGTCGAAGCGGCCGTAGGCGGCGGTGAGCAGTTCACGCAGTTCGGCCTCGGTCAACGCCGTGCCGACAAAGGGTAGGCAGACCCGTACGGCGGTTTCGACATAGGACAGCCCGGCCATCGCCGCGATATCAGGGCGGGTAAAGCGCGGCCAGGTTTCGGGCACATAAAGACCACCGTCGCTGGCCAGCCCGGCGAGGGTGACGGCTTCGAAATCCAGAATCGGCGCGGCGCCGCGAGTGCTGATGTAACGCATGATGGCCTGCGATTAGCGGCTGAGGGCCGCAGGGGCAAATATTTCGCCGCGCCACCGCTTGCGCAGCCACAGAGCGTAGATCGTCGCCAGCACCGCCGCCAGACCGAACCATTGGCCGGCGTAGGACAGATGGTTGTCGGGCAGGTCTTCCGGGCTCGGCACGCGCGAGATCTGCAACGGCGGCACCGCCGTATCGGGGATCAGCATGAACTGCGGCCGCGTCTTCACCCGGCCATAGGGGCGTTCGATAATGACGCCATTAAACACGGTATCGACATGCACCGGCACGGCAGCGGCATCGGGGCGCTTAGTCCAGCCAGCAACCGCGACGATATCGGGCGGTTTGCGATTGGGCCGGCACGACACCAGCACGAGATAGCCCGATTCGCCGCCGGCGCTGCTGCCGCCCTTCAGATCATAGGGGAGCACATCGCCCGGCGAGCAAGGCAGTTCGGCACGACGATACTGGATGCTCGCTTCGCTGCGCATCGCGCGCATGAAATCGACGGGTTCGAGCAGCGGCTGGGTCTGGGCGGCCTGCAGGCGGGCGATCAGCGCATGCTTCCATTCGCGGCGTTCGAGCTGCCAGACACCAAGGCTGATCAGCACGGTCAGCATGACAAGGGTCAGCAGGGTCGGGATCAGCGGGAAACGCCGGGGCACAGTCGAGCTCACAAATGGCCCTCGCGGGCGCTGTGGCGAAATTCGAGCGCCAGCAACAGGCCCTTGACCAATCGCATCAGGGCCAGCGAAAGCACGACCGTCAGCGGCAGCCACAGCAGCACATGGATATACCAGGGCGGCGCGCGCGTCAGCTCGAGCCACATCGCCAGCCCGGTGACTATGGCGCCTACGATAAGGATCAGAAAACTTGCCGCGCCGTCACCGACGTTGAACTGGCTCATGTCCAGCCCGCAGGCTGGGCAGCAGGACACAAAAACGATCAGATGCCGAAATATCGGTGCCTTGCCACAACGCGGACAACAACCGGTCAGACCGACCTGCACAGGCGACGGCGGCGTCCCCGAATTGCCTTCGGGAACGCCCTTCACCTCGTCATCCAAAGGCGCTGTGGACGACGGCCGCGCCGAAATTCGATCCCCAGACGTAGATCGCGATAAACAGGAACAGCCAGACCACATCAACGAAATGCCAGTACCAGGCAGCAGCTTCGAAACCGAAATGCTGGGTCGGCGTAAAGTCACCCTTGTAAGCACGGCCAAGGCAGACCGCGAGGAAGATGGTACCGACGATCACATGGAAACCGTGAAAACCGGTCGCCATATAAAAAGTCGAGCCATAAATATTGCCGGCAAAGGCGAATTCGGCGTGATGATATTCGAACGCCTGCACGCCGCTGAAGATCATGCCAAGCGCGATCGTCAACCACAGCCCCTGCTTGAGACCCTTGCGATCGCCATGGATGAGGGCGTGGTGTGCCCATGTGACGGTAGTGCCCGAGAGCAACAGGATCAGCGTGTTGAGGAGCGGGAAAACAAATGGGTCGAGCACTTCGACCCCGGCCGGCGGCCATTTGCCATCGATGCCTTCATGCATCTTGGGATAGAGCGCGGCGTTGAAATAGGCCCAGAACCAGGCGACGAAGAACATCACTTCCGAAGCGATGAACAGGATCATGCCGTAGCGATGATGCAGTTGCACGACGGGCGTATGGTCGCCGGTATTGGCTTCATGCACGACGTCCTTCCACCAAAGGAAGAACATGGCACAAACGGCAGCAACGCCGCCGAAGAACGCCGCGGCGCCCCAACCGGCCTTGTGCATCCAGCCGACGGCACCAGCCGCCATGGCCAGGGCCGCGAACGACATCAGGATCGGCCGGTTCGACGGATTGAGAATGTGGTAATCGTGGGTCTTGCCAGCGGCCATGACCTTTAGCCCCTATTCGCTGATACTGATGATGCTGAAGTGCTTAAGCGTTTTGGCTCGGGATTGTCCACCGGATAGAAGGTGTAGCTTAGCGTGATCTCGTCGATTTTGCGCGCATCGGGATCATCGAGGATCGCCGGATCGACAAAATAGGTGACCGGCATCTGCACCGTTTCCCCAGCGGCAAGCGTTTGTTCGGTGAAGCAAAAGCATTCGATCTTGCGGAAATACTGCCCAGCGGTGTCGGGCGAGACGTTGAAGACCGCCCGACCGGTCGTCGCAGTCGCCGCCATGTTGGTGGCGACGAAATAGGCCAGCCGCTTTTCACCAATGCGGATGCTTTCTTCGCGATTTTTAGGAACGAACTGCCACGGCATGCCCGGTGAAATGTTCGAATCGAAACGGATCTTAATGGTGCGCCCGGCCAGGGCCTGCAAGCGCAACGCATCCGGCAGCGCCGCCGCTTCGGCGCGGCCGGTCGTTCCGCCAAAGCCCGTAGTTTGGCAAAACAGGCGGTAGAGCGGCACACTGGCATAAGCTAGGCCAATCATGCCAGTCGCCAGCAGCGCGGCCATCAGGCCAGTTCGACGCTTGGCACGATCAAGGGTAGCATCGGACATCAGCGGTTGCCGGCCGAGGCCGGGCCTGCACTCGGCGCGCCGATCTGCGGCTTGCCATTGGCCAGGCCAGGCGCCATGCGCACGACGGTGATGCCGAAGAACAGCAGCACCAGAGCGCCGAGAACAAGCCCGAGCGCTGTATTGCGCGACTTGCGCCGGGCTTCGAACGCGGCGCGTTCCGCCGGGGTCCAGCTGGCGGTCATGCCAGCAACAGACGGTCGGCGACCAGCGCCCCAAACAGGCAGGCCAGATAGAGGAGGCTGAACTTAAACAACTGCTTTTCGGCGGCCATGTCCGCCGCCTTTGTCGCCGTGCTGCGCGCCACCTTGATTGCCATGCCCAAGAAGATTACGCCCAATGTTACCGCCGTGCCGCCATACGCCCAGCCCGTCAGGCCGAGCACCGCCGGCGCAATGGTGACCGGCACGAGCAGCGCCGAATAGGCGAGGATCTGCTTGCGGGTGTTGGCCAGGCCATGGGTCACCGGCAGCATCGGTACACCTGCCTTGGAGTAATCCGCCTCCATGAACAGCGCCAGCGCCCAGAAATGCGGTGGCGTCCAAAGAAAGATGATCGCGAACAGCAGCCAGGGCAACAACGACGTGTCACCGGTCACCGCCGCCCAGCCGACGATCACCGGAAAGGCGCCGGCAGCACCCCCGATTACGATATTCTGCGGCGTCCGGCGCTTCAGCCAGACGGTGTAAACAACGACATAGAACAGGATCGAAACCGCCAACCAAAAGGCTGCAACCCAATTTACCGCCAAGCCGATGATCGTCACCGAACCCACCGACAATGCAACGGCGAACGACAAGGCATCGAAGGGTGTCATCTTGCCCGCCGGCAACGGTCTATTGGCAGTCCGCTTCATCATCGCGTCGATATCGGCTTCATACCATTGATTGAGCGCGCCGGCGGCGCCCGCCGCTACGGCAATGCACAGGATCGCAGTAAAGCCGAGGAAGGGATGGATGGTACCCGGCGCCGCAATCATCGCGCACGCCGCGGTGAACACAACAAGGGTCATCACTCGCGGCTTGAGCAGCGCAAAATAGTCACGCCAGTCAGCAAAAGCCGTTTCAGGCGCAGCGGCAACGGGGGCAGCGGAACGGTTCATGAGCGGCTTTACTCTACACATTGCCCCGGCGCGCTGGTCGCACGCCGGGGCAAGCTTGTTCGCCGGGTGTTACTTGATAACCGGCAGGGTTTCGAACTGGTGGAACGGCGGCGGCGACGACAGCGTCCATTCCAGCGTTGTGGCGCCTTCGCCCCAATAATTGTCAGCCGCCTTCTTCTTGCCAGCAAAGCTGACGATCAGGTTGACGAAGAAGATCAACATGCCAACCGCCATGATCGCATAGCCGTAGCTGGCGATCTCATTGTACTTGGCAAACTGCACCGGATAGTCGGGAATGCGGCGCGGCATACCATCCTGACCGAGGAAGTGCATCGGAAAGAACATCACGTTCACGCCGATAAAGAACACCCAAAAGTGCAGTTTTCCAAGAAATTCATTATAGGGCTTACCGGTCATCTTACCGAACCAATAATAGAAG